>CAYIHM010000052.1:0-4681 GCA_964363265.1 uncultured Candidatus Saccharibacteria bacterium | reverse complement strand
CGTAAAGAAAAAAGATGGCCTTTCGTGCCATCTTTTTTCTTTACTTCACCTCAATCCCCATGCTTCGGGCGGATCCTTCAATAATCTTCATCGCGGCGTCAATATCGTTGGCATTCAAGTCTGCCATTTTCTTCTCAGCAATCTCACGCACTTGCGCTTTGGTCACTTTGCCGACTTTGCTCGTGGCATTCTTGCCGGAACCTTTCTCAATACCCGCCGCTTTGATGAGAAGCGAGGACGCGGGCGGCGTTTTCATAACAAACGAAAACGTGCGGTCTTCATATACGGAAATTTCCACGGGCACGATGTCGCCCATTTTGTCGCGCGTCTTTTCATTAAACTCGGCCACGAACTGCCCGATGTTCACACCGGCCTGCCCAAGCGCGGGCCCCAAAGGTGGCGCAGGGGTCGCTTTCCCCGCTGGCACCTGAACCTTTATTTTTTTAGTTATTTTTTTGGCCATATTATTTCATCATACTACTTATTTTCCTGAAAATAGCAATCATTCTCCCAAACTTTCGACTTTACTGACTTTATAGACTTTAAGGACTAGATTTTCTTCACCTGAAGAAAATCTAGCTCCACCGGCGTCTCCCTGCCGAACATTGAAACCAGAACCTTCACCTTACCGCGGTCAGTATCAACTTCGCTCACCTTGCCTTCAAATTCCTTAAACGGCCCGTCGGTAATAATTACGGGGTCGTCCTTCGCGAAATCAACCATATGTTTCGTACCCGTGTTCTCCATTCGCTTAAATAGAGTTTCTACTTCCGCCATAGCAAGCGGTACTGGATAAATGCCTGCGCCGACAAATCCCGTTACGCGCGGCGTATTGCGCACCACATACCATGAATCATCCGTAACAATCATATCCACAAGCACATAACCCGGATATATCTTTTCTTCTACCTCCACGCGCTTGCTCCCTTTTATTTTTATCTTTTTCTCCACAGGAACGATAACATTGAATATCTTGCTCTCCATACCGAGCGACTCAATGCGTTGTTTGAGATTTCTCTGCACGGCATTCTCATATCCGACATATGTGTGAATCGCGTACCAATTTCTCCCTTGTTCTATTTCTTGTTTTGCCATTTTGTTTTTTGGATATACCTGGATAAAAATAATCTATTGCTGGCGCCTCATTATTGAACGAGGAAAACGCCGAGTCCTTTGGTAAACGCGAAATCAAGCAAGCCGAGAAAGTACGCCGTTATAAGCGAGAGCACAATCACTAATATGGTGAAATGAATCGCCTGCTTCCGTGTTGGCCAGCTCACATGTTTGAGCTCCGCGCGGACATCCTTCATATAATCAACGATTTTCATAATTATTTTTGGCCATTTTTAAAAGCCCTCTCGGGCTTTTTGGTTATTTTATACTACACCCTAGCAATAAGAAAGTCAATGGCATGGATTGTATGGCGTGGATTGTATAAAACAAACGAGCACGATAATACATTATTACACCCCTTGTACTTCCCGCTTATCACGTAACTCAAGCTATAGCTTGAGTTACGTGATAATACTATACTTGCTATTTTTACTTTAATTCCAATCATAAATTCCGCAAAGGAATCGGCGGTCCATTCCTAATTTCACGTCCATTACTTCTTTACGGCAGAAGGCCTGCGCGGGATGATGGCGAGAGCAAACAGATACGCCACAATGCCGGGAACAATTCCGGTAAAAATTACAACGAGAAGCCAAATGACCCTCAAAAGTACCGGGTCAACCTCAAAATATTCTCCGAGTCCGCCTATCACTCCTCCGCATATTTTACTCTTTTCGCTTTTGTAAAGTTTTTTCATATCTTTAAATTATTTCTTATTAAGTTTTTTCAGCTCTTCAATATCATTCATCAACTTCTGCAAAGTGTTATGCATCTTTTCCAAAACAATGTGTTCTTCATTCGCGCTGCCTTCTTCGCTTATCTCGCCCACATCTTCCTGAATTTCGTCAATATCTTCCTGAATCTCGTCAATATCTTCCTCCACTTCGGCAAGACTTTGCGTGTTCCTGTTTACCGTCATTTGAATGAATATTGCAAGATAAATCGCCTCCAGTGATACGGCAGTGGTGAGAATGAGAAGCAGGTCGCTCCAATTAAAACCGAGAAAACCGAGCACGAAAAACCCGATAAAAAGAGCAGTATGCACCGCGAGTGATATGAACGATCCGACCCACCGCGTGAATTTAACGGCCGTTAATTCCGTCGTCGGGCGCTTTCCTTTTATTTCTTTTTTATTGTCCTCCATCATCTTATTATACGCCGCATATCATATACTACAATTCTTTTGTCTCCAATCGTGTCGCCGGCAACCCACTCATTTCGCGCTTCATCATAATACTGCCATTCGTGGAAAATAAAATTCTTGAGGAATGTAGTCTTCTGGCGCGTATGCCTGCACGGCCGACATCTACGCGAGAACCGCAATATAATTCGCCACGCGCACGATTTAGAACCTATCCCAATAAGGTCTTAAGCGCGCATGATTTTCGGCGCGTCCGAAACAAATGACACGACGGTTGACGCGGAACCGGACAATATTCCTCCGTCGCAATATGCATCAACTGCGTCGCCAAAATAACATCGGGCTTCCGCAATCGTCTGTGCGGGGTGCAACCCCTCCGGATTCGCCGACGGTGCGATAAGCGGGCCGGTTTTTTTGAGAAGAGCGCGCAGTGCGTCGCTCGCGGGCACGCGAAACGCAATCGTCCGGCCGCCGCGATGAATATGCGCGAACTGCGAGTCAGTGCACGGCAAAATCACACTTACCTTCCCTGGCCACGCATTCGCGAGATATGTCTTTTGTACTGGTGAAAGAGTCACGCCGAATCTGCCGAGATCATTCCTGCCGGCAATAAGCACGATCACCGGCTTCCGGGGATCTCTTCCCCGCACGCGATACACGCACTTCACCGCTTCCACATCATCCGCGCGCGCGACGATGCCATAGAGCGTGTCTGTCGGTATAACGGCAATCCCGCCGCGCAAAAGCGCTTCGCGTGCCTGTTCGCAAAACTCGTTCATTTCTTTCCTCTGTTTCATTTTCTTATCTGATATTCTAGTGTTTTGCAAAATACTAGAATATTATTTAATCTCTTCGAAAAGAACCGGCATATGATCGGTGTAAAAAATAGCGAATCGTCTTTGCCCGACAACCTGTCCGCGCTCGGTCACCACCTGCACGCGCCAAAGCCCCGGGAAAAGCGCCGTTTTCATAGAATAGCCGCGATATCCTAATCCGCGCCCGCCAGAGATCGGAAACGCAATATCGGATGCAGTTACCCATTCATCTTTTGTGTCGTCAAAATATTGCCAGCGATGCACGATGGTCGTTTCCAGTTTTGTCGGCGCAAAAACCGCGCTGTAAAAATAAAGCGGCTCGCCGAAAACGAGAGAAACCGGCCGCGTCGGCCGAAACATGTCCGCCAATTCTTTTTTCTCGCCGACCAATTCATATGAGCCCTCTGTCGTACGCGAAACAAAATTATAGACACCCGCATCTTGGAGCGCGAGTGGGATTGGAGGAATGATATTGGCAAAATACATCGCGTTAATGGCGAGAAATGATACCGCGATACCGGAGGCGGCGATTTTCTTGCCTCGCTGTCGTTCAACCGGCGCCACGCGCAATACTATTCGCACAAAAAGCGTCACGACAAGGAGACTTGCGGCGCCTGAAAGTAAAAAGACCCCGACACTCATCTTCCCCAACACAACGGGGATATAGAAAATAAAAAACGAAAAAAGAACGATGAAAAAGAGCGTAATTTGAAACCCAAATTTCTGATACCGCGCACGGAATGTTTCGTTGCCGATCAAGAGCGCAAAAATGAAGAGTAAGAATGGCCAACTTGCGGCAAGCGACGCGCTTTTCGTATAAAAGATAGCAAACGCGCTAAAGAGCCCGCCGAATGCGTATTGCGCGAACAGAGGGAAAAATGGCGCCGTCTTTTCGAAAAACCGATTTGTCCACCGTCCCGCCGCCAGCGCGTTCATACACACAATGCTCGCCGCCGCGATGAAAAGATACGCAAACAGCATCGCATGTCCGAACAGAAAATCTATCCGCTGAAACGTCAACGTATCAACAAGAAATCCACCCGCGAGCGCGCCCGCGGACATATGTCGCTCGTATTTCACCGCAAATGCGCGTAATTTTTCAAAAGAAGACATTTTCGTTGTGCGTTTAGTGAGATTAGATCTGTATTAAGTACTCAATGTCGTGGTTAATTCCCTGTGCTTCTCCCCTTTTGAGTATCACGATGCACTTTATAATGGTGCTGTCACCAAGATTTTTTATAGTATTCCTGAGGCTCGTTCCGGAAGTGAGTACATCATCTACGATTACGATTTTGTCTGAAACATTTGGTATGTGCCCATCTATCATCTCTTTTGTCCCGTGATTTTTCTCAACATCTCTCACTATGCTTAATTTTTTATTCGTTCCCAAAGAGAGAGCGGTTGCGAGAGGTATTCCCCCATTGCCAGAGCCGGCAATGCAGGTCGCCTCATCTGGAATTAATTTCAAAACCTCCGATACTATCTCTTTAAAGACAATCGGATTTCCATATGCTTTCTTTATCAAAGTACACAGTAGATGTTGCTCCACCCTTCAAAACAAAATCACCTTCTTTTATTGCGCCTATCTCTTTTAGTTTTTCTAGGAGATTTA
>CAYIHM010000051.1:0-4688 GCA_964363265.1 uncultured Candidatus Saccharibacteria bacterium | reverse complement strand
CGTATGAAGCGCGAATTTTCCGTGGAAGCCAATGTCGGCAAACCGCAGGTGGCTTATCGCGAGACTGTTACGGGAGAAGCGGAAGCGGAAACTAAATATATAAAACAATCCGGAGGCCGCGGGCAATACGGTCATGTGAAAATTCGCATAAAGCCGTTGGATAGGACGGTTGATGTGGAGGATTTGCCGAAAAATGTGAAGCGAAGCGATGGATTTGAATTCATCAACAGCATCAAGGGGGGCGTTATTCCTCAGGAATTTATTCCAGCGGTGGAAAAGGGCGTGAAAGAAGCAATGGCAAAAGGAGTGTCCGCCGGATTTCATTTGGTGGATATTTCTTGCGAGCTTTTTGACGGGTCGTATCACGATGTGGACTCTTCCGAAATCGCGTTCAAGATTGCAGGGTCAATGGCATTTCAGGATGCGGCGCGCCGAGCGCGCCCAGTCATTCTTGAGCCGATGATGAGAGTGGAAGTAGTAACACCGGACAAGTTTATGGGCGACGTGACAGGCAACCTCTCTTCAAAGCGCGGACAAATTGAAGGGATGGAAGACCGCGGTATGAACAAGGCAATCAAAGCGGTCGTTCCGCTCTCGGAAATGTTTGGCTACATAACGACACTTCGCTCTATGACGGAAGGCCGCGCGTCTTTCACGATGGAATTCGCCGAATACTCCATCGTTCCCAACAATGTGGCGGAGGCGATTATCGCGGGGAGGAAGTAAGTAGGATTAAAAAACCACCGCGGTTACTCGTTGCGTTAAATTATTGACTCCAAGCGCCAAAAGTATAGTATATAAATATGAACACTTTGATGAAAAAAGTGCAAATTTCTGAGATTGGCAAGAATCCCGTGGTGGTCTTGCCTGTTTCGGCATGGGAAGCCATACGTGACAGGATAAGTACACTTGAAGAATATTACCAAATGTCTACTTCCAAGAAATACAAACAGGATATTGTTCGCGCTCGTGTTTCCAAGAAAGAAGTTTCATCAAAAGATCTCTACAAAAAGCTTGGACTTGCCTAGTTTATAAAATACGATTTCAAGGGCAACTCCATCAAAGAATTTTCCAAACTTTCACGGAAAGTTCGGTTACAGCTTATGGAGAAACTTGAATTCTATATGTCGGCGTCATCACCTTTGGACTTTGCCGAGCATTTAACCGATTTTAATCTCGGAGAATATCGTTTCCGTATCGGGGATTACCGTGTTGCTTTTGATGTTGAGAATGATACTGCTAAAATCCTCAAAGTCGGACATCGGAAAGATGTGTATAAGTAAGTTGCATTCCGACGCCATTTCAAAACTCCTCTCCATCAAGTTTGACGAAGTCGCCCAGATGGCAAAGTAAAGGAAATTCAGGGGACTACACATTTCCGCGACCGCGGAAATGTGTTACTCATTTATAAACTCCTTATTTTCATCTTATTTCGCACATCCTCTGTTTTGGATCTTGTTTTGTGTATTTGTGTTCTGCGTGGGAGGCTTATTAACTTGGCTTATTGTTTTTAGATTTTCAATTTGTAACACCCCCCGCCGAGACAGGGACTTGGCTGCAGGTTATTTTTGAATCTCAATATCGCTTTTCAATCGGTTTTTAATTTGCTATGTTATGCGCAGGCAGTTACAGCAATCCAAAATCTCAACCTATAAGGAGGATTTATGAGCGTACAAAAAGCTGGCATACCAACCGGCGGTGAGGTGAAAAGAGATGTGACAAACGCGGCGATACGCGGACTCACGGAGAAGGATTTTCCGGACATCATGAGTATTGAAAGGATTGTGTTCGTGAATGAGCCGGATCTCATTTACGGCGTCAACACCACGCGGGTCATACGGGAGCAAAATGGGTTTAGATACTCCCTTGTGTACACGGCTGGAAGTGTGGAGTTGCGACGAAAAGGCGGCGTGATGGGGTATCTTGTGGCTGTTGAGCCAGAACCGGGGATGATATACCTCTATGATTTCGCGGTTATTCCTTCCCTTCAGGGGAGAGGAATCGGCTGGGAATTATTCCAGCTTTTCGCGACGCTTTTGCTTGTTCGCGCGCGTGAGGGAAGAGGGCGAGTGTTCTTGGATATGCACTTACGCGCCGAAACATCAGCCCCCTTTATGGAAAAACACGCGCTTGAGCTTGCCGCGCAGGGCATCATATTGCGCGAGCGCCAGAACCTCTTTGACCATTACGGTCCCGGCAAGGATGCGGAGTACCATAAATATGAAGTGGTGCTTCATCAGGATGAAGCCTGAACATCCCGCCATTGCAATTCCGCCTAGGCGGATGTAAGAGTAGTCAACTATCGGGATACTATCCCGGGAGGAAACGATGAGTGTATCAAAAAATAGTAGTGCGGAAATTCAAGAGATCCTCGCGAAGTATCGCAATGGAACAATGGGACTGGATGAGGCGGCGGATAGGATATGGGAGATTGATTCTTCGCCGGAATCTTGGTGGGCAAGGTGGGGGTGGTCCATCGTCCAGTCCGGCTTGTTCCTTTTGGGGTTTCTTGCGGCGTATCTTTTTTGGAAATAGAGTATGACCGTGGGGTAATCAGAAGCGCCAATGGTAACCCATTGGCGTTTTTTTCTGTGCTATAACCAGAAAATTTGACTATTTTGCACGGTTCATATATTATAGTAAAACTGCTGTGCGTGCAGTTTTTTAATTGCGCTACCGGCGGTGATTATTAATTTATCAGCAGTGTCGTTAGTTGCGTTGGTTTGGCCGTTCTCGCGCGTCAAACTATAGCAATTAACACGCGTAACCGTCTTGGATTTCGCAGTTCAAGGCATAATATAAAACATTATGGCAGAAGCTTTTGATCGCTCAAAGCCGCACGTAAACGTTGGCACCATTGGTCACGTTGACCACGGAAAGACCACGCTTACGGCGGCAATTTTGAACTCTCTTAACCTTGCGGGAAAGAAAGTTCGTATGGAGGATGTTTCCTCAATTGACAACGCGCCGGAAGAACGAGCGCGCGGTATTACTATTTCTCTCCACCACTCGGAATACGAGTCCGATGCGCGCCACTACGCGCACATTGACGCTCCGGGCCACGCCGACTATATCAAGAATATGATTACCGGTGCGGCGCAGATGGACGGCGCGATTCTCGTGGTTGCGGCAACCGACGGCGCAATGCCGCAAACGCGCGAGCACGTTCTTCTTGCAAAGCAAGTTGGAGTTCCGAAGATTGTCGTATTTTTGAACAAATGCGATATGGTGGACGACAAAGATATGATAGATATGGTGGAGGAAGAGATCCGCGAGCTTCTCACGAAGCAGGGCTTTGACGGCGCAAACACGCCTGTCATCCGCGGTTCCGGACTCAAGGCGCTTGAAGCGAAATCGGTGGATGATGAATGGGTGAAGAAAGTGCTTGAACTCGTTGATGCTCTTGATACATTCATTCCGGTTCCTGTGCGCGAGATAGACAAACCGTTTTTGATGCCGGTGGAAGACATTTTCTCCATTGAAGGACGCGGTACGGTGGTAACCGGCCGTATTGAACGAGGAAGGGTAAAAGTTGGCGAGGAAATTGAGGTTATCGGACTCAAAGATACCGCAAAGACCACAGTTACAGGTATTGAAATGTTCAACAAGTCTCTTGAAGAAGGTATGGCGGGCGACAATGCAGGCATTCTTTTGCGCGGTCTCAAAAAAGACGACATTACGCGCGGACAGGTGCTCGCAAAGCCCGGCTCTGTAACTCCGCATACGGAATTTACAGCGGAGGTGTATGTACTTAAGAAAGAAGAAGGAGGCCGACATACGCCGTTTTTCACGGGTTACAAACCGCAGTTTTACATTCGTACGACTGACGTGACTGGCGATGTTACATTGCCTGCGGGGACAGAGATGGTAATGCCGGGCGATACTGTGACTGTTACCGTCAAGCTTGTGGCGCCGGTCGCGCTTGAGGACAAGCAGAGGTTTGCCATTCGTGAGGGGGGCAAGACTGTTGGCGCGGGTGCGGTTACCAAAATAATCGCTTAATAAAAATTTCTGTTTTTTCACAATGAAAGTTTCCGTGGAAAGACGGCCGCACTTCGCGGTAGTGGAATAATTTACCAGTTGCAATGAGACACCCAAGGGGTAAGGTAAAAAAAATGACAACAGAAACAAAAACAAAAAAAGCTTCCATACGTCCGCCTGCAGTTCCGCGGACAGGACGCGCGCAGGCAAGCACTAAAAGTGTTAAGGCCACAAAAGCGGAAGAGGGAAACAAACTGCGTATTCGCGTACGAGCCTATGAGTACAAAGTTCTTGATGCGTCAGTGAAGCAAATTATTGATACTGCGCTTCGATATGATGCAAAGGTTGTCGGACCCATTCCGCTTCCAACGGAGATAAAGAAATATACTGTAAACCGTTCCACGTTCATTTTCAAAAACGCGCGAGAGCAATTTGAAATGAGGATACACAAACGGCTTATTGATATTTTGAATCCGACACCGAAGATAGTGGAAGCGCTTACCAACCTTTCTCTTCCTTCGGGGGTTAATGTGGATGTGAAAATGGTGTAATGAAAAGTTTTTAGGGGCCGATTCTTTACAAAAACGCAAAAATCGGATAATGTCATGAACACGATATGGCATTAGACGAGTGGTTTTATGTCGTGTTCGTATCCTGAAGAATTCCGCGTTCCCATTCGTACATTAGTACAAATTCGTAATTAGTAT
>CAYIHM010000050.1:0-4711 GCA_964363265.1 uncultured Candidatus Saccharibacteria bacterium | reverse complement strand
AATGGGGCTCATACGAAATGTGGGAAAAAGATTTTCGCGCGATGGGCGCGATGCGCGGGATCGGCTGGGTTATCCTCTATCACGACACACTCTCAGGCAGAATGTTTAATGTGTGGGTGAACGAACACGACGCGGGGCATTTGGCGGGAGCGACACCGCTCCTCGTGATGGATGTGTTTGAACACGCCTTCGCGCTTGATTATGGCATCAACCGCGCGGGGTACCTGGATGCGTTTATGACGGCGATTGATTGGGGGGTGGCGGAGGGAAGGGTGCGAGTCTAAAGTCCGTAAAGTTTATAAAGTCAAAAAACGAGAGCAGGGTGCTTTGCTTTGCGAAATGGACGGGGTATTGTTTTCTTGATACTCAATACCCAATACGCTATACTCATAGTACCCATTCGTATATTTGTATCCGCAAGCTGGCGGAATTTGTATTTCGTATAACTATGGAACTGGAACACCTCAACAAAACACAAGTTATTCTTCTCACGCTTCTGGTGAGTTTTGTTACGTCTATCGCCACCGGAATCACGACGGTTACTTTGATGGACCAAGCGCCGCCGGGCATTACCAACACGATTAGCAAGGTGGTGGAGCGCACGATAGAAAAAGTGATTACTTCTCCGTCACAAGGCGCCGCCACAGTGAAGACTGTTGTTGTGTATGAAGAAAGCAAAATCGCTGACGCGGTGGACAGCCAAAAGAATACAATTGTGCGTGTCGGTACGGTTTCCACGCAGTCTGCTACGGGAACGCCACCGCAATCCGGTGACCAGCAAATAGCTCTCGGTTTTGTACTTTCGCCGGACGGGCTTATCGTTACCGACAGTGCCGCCGTTTCCAATGATACGACCTACACCATTGTCAGAGCGGACGGGTCGGCACTCGCCAGCAAGGCGGTTTTCCAGGATGAGAATCTAGGCATCGCGCTTCTTAAAGCGGATTTGCCGAAAGGAGAACAATTTGCGCGCACGGTATCTCTTGCCGATTCAAATACGGTAAAGTTGGGACAATCGGTCTGGGCGCTTTCAGGCAGTGATGCGTTCGCGCTTCTTTCGGGCCTCATTACGGGCATTGAAATGGAAAGCCTGCCGTCTTCATGGGACATTTCAACATCCACAAAAAAAAGTACGGAAGAAATATCTTTGTACAGAAGCGTGATAAAAATGAATATAGCCGTTCCGAAGCTTTCATCCGGGACACCGCTGTTTAATGTCAACGGAGAAGTGATTGGAATGAACATTGTACGCGAGAGCGGTTCATTCGCAGTCCCTGTAAATCTCATTAAGGACTCCGTGAATTTGCTCGGAAAACAGCAGGAAAAACCCAAGAATTGAGGGCCCCTTGGTGAGCATTGACACATTCTGGCAATATTGTATAATTTTAAAAAAGTGCTCAATCAGGTTCGCCGTTTCCGCCCCGTATTTTGCACTTTTCATTTTAAACTTTGAATTATTATGCCCCCACTAAGCAATTTTACAACCAAAGCGAAAGAAGCAATCAGGCGCGCGCACGAGCTTGCCATTGAGCGCGGGCAAAACCACGTGAACCCGGTGCATCTTTTGGTCGCGCTTCTTCTGCAGGAGGAATCAATGGTTATTTCAATTTTGGATAAACTGGAAGTGGATACCATTTTGCTCACCGATTCGCTTTTGGAAGCGATAGAAGCGCCAGAGGGCGGCTCTGTGCTTTCACCTTCCTATCAGATATATCTCACGCCCGAACTCGCGCGCGTGCTGGAAGATTCCGTCGGTGTTTCGCAAAATTTAAAGGATGAATTTGTTTCCACAGAGCATCTTTTCGTGGCGATTTTGAGCGTGCCAAATCAGGCGCGCGAAATATTGGGGCGTTTTCGTATCAGTAAAGAACAAGTACTCAAAGTGTTGGAACAGCTTCGCAACACGAATATAACCGAAGAGGGCGGTACGAAAAAATTCCGCGCGATTGCGAAATATACGCGTAATCTCACAAAACTCGCCGCGGACGACAAGCTTGACCCCGTAATCGGCCGTGATAATGAGATTCGCCGCGTGATGGAAATTCTCTCGCGCCGCACGAAAAACAATCCGATTTTGATAGGTGAGCCGGGCGTTGGAAAGACGGCCATAGCGGAGGGGCTCGCCGTGCGTATTGCAAAAGGCGATGTGCCGGATTCGCTGAAAGAAAAGGAAATCGTCTCACTTGATATCGGTTCGCTCATTGCAGGTACAAAATATCGCGGAGAATTTGAAGAGCGTTTGAAAAATATAATCAAAGAAATTGAACGCGCGGAAGGGAATATCATTCTTTTTATAGATGAACTCCACACCATTGTAGGAGCTGGCGCCGCAGAAGGGTCAATGGATGCTTCCAATATGCTAAAACCAGCGCTCGCGCGAGGCGAGTTGCGTTCTATCGGCGCCACCACTATCAAAGAATACCAGCGGTATATTGAGCGGGACGCGGCGCTCGCTCGGCGTTTTCAGCCGATATATGTGGATGAGCCATCGCTTGAGGACGCGACAGCCATTTTGCGCGGGTTGAAAGAAAAATACGAAATTTATCACGGCGTGCATATTACAGACGACGCTATTGTGGCGGCGGTACAGCTTTCCAGCCGTTATATCACATCGCGATTCCTGCCTGACAAGGCGGTGGACTTGATAGATGAATCTGCATCATCGCTTCGCATTTCGCTTGAGAATAAGCCGCCGGAACTTGAAGACACGCACCGCAAGGTGATGCGTCTTGAGGTGGAAAAAGAGGCGCTCAAAAAGGATGCGGCGCAAGAAGATGGTTCGGCGATGAAAAAGGCGCGCGCGCGCATAAGGGTGATAGACAAAGAAGTTGCGAATTTGCGCGAAAAAACGAAAGAGCTTGAGTTGAAGTGGCAAAATGAAAAATCTCTTCTCACTGACATTAAAAAGATAAAAAAAGAATTGGAATTGTTGCGTCTGGATGCGGAAAAAGCGCAAGTGCGCGCCGACCTCGGAACTGCGGCGGAAATTTTGTATGGAAAGATACCGACATTGGACAAGGAATTGAAAGCGCGTATAGCACGGCTTAAGAAATTACAGCAAACGCGCCGTATTCTCAAGGAGGAAATCAATGGAGAAGATATTGCCAAGGTGGTGGCGCGTTGGACCGGTGTTCCCGTTTCCAGAATGCTTGAAGAAGAGCAGGAGAAACTTGGAAGAATGGAAGACGACCTCAAGAAGCGCGTCATCGGGCAGGATGAAGCGGTACGGAAGGTTGCAGACGCGGTGAAGCGTTCGCGAGTCGGAATTGCCGACCCGAATCGTCCGATAGGGTCATTCATTTTCTTGGGACCCACGGGAGTGGGGAAGACAGAGCTCACCAAGGCGCTCGCGGAATTTATGTTTGATGACGAAAAGGCGCTCGTGCGCGTGGATATGTCTGAATATATGGAACGGCACTCTGTGTCCAAGCTAATCGGCTCGCCACCGGGATATGTGGGGCACGAAGAGTCCGGCCAGCTCACGGAAATGGTGCGACATCGCCCATACTCGGTCATTCTCTTTGACGAAGTTGAGAAAGCGCACCCTGAAGTGTTCAATGTACTTTTGCAGGTTTTGGATGAGGGTCGCCTTACCGATGCCAAAGGACGCGTGATAAACTTTAAAAATTCCATAATTATTCTCACCTCCAATATCGGCGCGGAATATATTGATAAAATGAAGACAATTGGCTTTTCCAATGCAGGTACGGTGGATGATTATGCCGATGCGAAGGAAAAGGTTTTGGGAAGTTTGCGCGAGCATTTCCGTCCGGAATTTTTGAATCGATTGGACGAGATCGTGATGTTTGACATTCTCTCGCCGGAAGCGATCCGCAAGATTGTGGATATTCAGATCGGCATTGTGCGCAAGCGTTTGCTTGAAAAGCAAATAGCGCTTGATGTTTCTGATGTCGCGCTCACATTCTTGGGTGAAAAAGGATACAATCCTCAATACGGCGCGCGTCCGCTCAAGCGTTTAATTCAGGACAAGATTCTGACCAATGTGGCAAACTTGATGATTTCGCAGGGGATTGGCGATGGCGGCGTGATTGCTGTGGATGTAAAAGACGGTGAACTTTTCATTGCCGCGACAAATAAAGGCAAACGGCAGGTAAAACACAAGAATATCTCAAGTAAAACAAGAGAAAAAGCCGTTGCGTAACGATAAACAGAAAAGCGCCGACAGGTATCAGTGTTTTTCTGTCTTGCGTGGTGATATTGTAACAGTCTAATACTCTGTTATAATATAGCATATGAATACAAAAGAACGCGGGGATATTGCTATCGGAGAGGCAATAAATTTCTTTATCAAAAAAAGATATGAAGTGTGTTTACCAATTGGAGATAAAAGAGATTACGATTTTATTATTGAGAAAGGCGGGGAATTAGAAAAAGTACAAGTTAAATATGCCGGACTCTATGCGAAAAGCAAGGTTTGTAAAGTAGGCTTACGTATAACCGGCGGTAATCAGTCCTATACATATGCAAAAGCATACAAGCGGGATGCGTTTGATATTCTGTTTGTATATACCGCCAAGGGCGAAAGATACGTAATTCCATGGAATAAATTGACAGCCAGGAATGAATTGTCAATTGAGACAAAAAAGTATAGAATATACAGGTTTTTATAAGCGCGTCGGTGGCGGAGTGGTCAATCGCACTTGACTGTAAATCAAGCGGGCATTGCCCTACGTAGGTTCGAATCCTACCC
>CAYIHM010000049.1:0-4819 GCA_964363265.1 uncultured Candidatus Saccharibacteria bacterium | reverse complement strand
CGCATCGCGCCCATCGCGCGAAAATCTTTTTCCCACATTTCGTATGAGCCCCATTCGGTAACAATCTTTTCGCGAAGCGGCGAATTTCCCCCAAGCGCAACACCCCCTTTTGTCATATTCCCAAAATATAATTCGTGAAGACGCATTCCGTTCCACTCCCATCCGAACCGCCGATTTAATTCCGCGAATTCCTGCGCGCCGAATTTCCCTTCTTTTTCCATCGCGACAAGCGTATCATTCAGTTTGTTGAAATTTGCAACATAGCCCTCGTAGAGCTTGAAGTGGTTCGTGAAGAGGTTATCGCTGAAACCCGAAAGGCCGAGCAAGTGTGAAAAATTTTGCGCTGTATACATAGTCTGATAGTTTAGTAGTTGGTAATTAGTAATTTAGTATTCAGAGAGAATTATTTTCCCGCCCTTTCCATTATGCTGAATATTTTCTTGAGTGCGCCGATTGTGTGCCGTATATCGCGCTTCCTCGTCCCTCTTCCCATACTAAACCGTACCGCGCTCTCCGGATAATGCCCCACGCCGAGCGCCGCCACCACATATGATACTTCCTCGCCCGCGCTCTTACAAGCGCTCTTTGTGGAACACGAAATGCCTTCCGCGTCCAAGCGCAACACTATCTCTTCATTATCAAAACCCGGAAACGACACATTCAGAATGTGCGGGAGAACTTCTCCGTCACCATTGATTACTGCGTCCGGAAACGCGGCTTGTATTTTCCCGGTGAAATACTCGCGAAGGGCATATAGACGCGCCGACTCTTTGTCTCTTCGCACGGCGGCAAGCGAAAACGTCGCGGCGGCGCCGATGGCTCCCGCAACATTTTCCGTCCCCGGGCGCAACACACGCTCTTGTCCGCCGCCATACATAATAGGCGCAAGCGGCGTCCCGCGACGTACATACAAAATACCGACTCCTTTTGGCCCATACATTTTTGCCGGACTTGCCGTGAGCAGGTCAACGCCAAGTGCGTCCGGACGTACATTCATATATAGGGCAGACTGAATCGCGTCTGTATGAAAAAGCGGGTATCGCTCTCCGATTTTTGCCGCTTCATTTTTCTCCTTGCGAAAACCGCGAATCGTCTTCGCGATTTCACGAATCGGCTGAACTGTGCCTATTTCATTGTTGCTATGCATTATGGAAACGAGAATTGTATTTTCTCTCAACGCATTTTTTACAGCCTTTGAGTCAATATGCCCGTCGGAAGAAACACCTACATACGTTACAGCGAGTCCTCTTTTCTCAAGCTCCGCAAACACGTCTTTCACGGACGAGTGTTCAATTTCACTCGTTATCGCGTGATACGCGCTTAATCCCGCCATTAACGGAGGCCGCATCTCCGTAAGTACGGAGGTGCGGCCTCCGTTAAGTCTGTATGACAATTCTGCGAACACTCCTTGTATCGCAATGTTGTTAGCTTCGGTGCCGCCTCCGGTAAAAACAATCTCGTCGGAATGCGCGGTGAAAAAATCCGCCACATCTTCTCGTGCATTCTCAAGCGAGTTCTTTGCCAGAATCCCCTCTCTATGCAAACTACCCGCGTTGCCGAAATGCGCACGCGCATATTTTCTCATCGCCTTTTCAGCCCCATTTTCAAGAGGTGTCGCGGCGGCGTAATCCATATAGATTCGTCTTTTGAATATTCTCATAAGATAATTCACATACTACCACTCGTTTTCTTTTTGCAAAAGCGGCGGCAGAGAGTATAATGCGATGTATAATGATACAGCAAGACCTGCTTTTATATTCCGTCATCGCGGCATTCATCACTTTTATTCTCCTGCTCGCGTGGGTCATATATCTGCATATTCGTCTTTCACGAATGTTACGCGGCAAGGACGCGCGCACACTGGAAGACACGGTGAATGAAATATGCCGCGAAGTAAATGTGCTGACCGGCGCGCGCGCGGAAATTGAAAAATATCTGGAAAATGTTGAGGCGCGTCTTCGAAGAAACGTGAGCGGAGTGCATACCATTCGCTTCAATCCGTTTAAGGGCACAGGCGCGGGCGGCAACCAAAGCTTCGCCACGGCATTTTTGGATGAATATGGCAACGGCGTTGTAATCTCAAGCTTATACTCGCGCGAACGGGTGAGTGTATATGCAAAGCCGCTCGTAAAACAAAAATCTGAATTTGAGCTTTCCTCCGAAGAAAAAGAAGCCATCAAAGGTGCGGCGACTCCAAAAATTTCTGATTGAATGGTGAATGGATAATTAAATAATTGGAATTTCAGCCGAAATTCGCAAATCAAAATTCCTAATCTTTAGAGCGATGCCCGACTGAGAGATGGGGTCGTATAAAATGCTATAGCATTTTATACGACCCCATTTGGTGTGATTTCTTTTCTGAAACTTAATTCTCGCGCCTGCTCTCGCGCCTTGCCCTCAGGCGTTTTTTATTGTACTCTACATACACGTATGGCTTCAACGCAAAAAGAACAACCGAATATAACGACAGAGCGCCCGCCAATCATCGTGGTGATGGGCCATATTGACCATGGCAAATCCACCCTGCTTGATTATATCCGCAAAACGAATGTCGTTGCGGGAGAGGCTGGCGGTATCACACAGCACCTCTCCGCCTACGAAGTGGTGCATAAAGACCAGAAAGGCGTGAATAAGCACATCACCTTTTTGGACACGCCCGGGCACGAAGCATTTTCCGCTATGCGCGCGCGCGGTGCGAAGGTTGCCGACATTGCAATCCTCGTTGTATCTGCCGAGGATGGCATCAAAGCGCAAACACTGGAAGCTCTATCCGCTATAAAAGAAAGCAAAATTCCGTTCATTGTCGCAATCAATAAGATAGACAAACCGTCTGCAAACATTGAGAAGACGCGAAATGAACTGGCTGAAAAAGAAATCTACACTGAAGGGTATGGTGGTGATATTCCCTGTGTGCCGATTTCCGCAAAAACAGGTCTTGGCGTCCCGGAACTTCTGGATATGATGCTTTTGGTCGCAGAAATTGCCGAGCTAAAAGCCAATCCGAATCTACCAGCAGAAGGCGTAGTGGCGGAAGCGCATGTTGACCCCAAACGAGGCATTTCAGCAACGCTCATAATCACAAACGGCACGCTAAAAAAAGGTATGTGTGTGGTTGCCGGCGACGCGTATGCGCCGGTGCGTGCCATTTCAGACCACACTGGAGCGCTCATTGAAGAAGCGACATTCTCTTCGCCTGTTCGCATAACAGGTTTTAGCAAAATCCCCGCTATTGGCTCATCTTTCAAGACGGCATCCTCCGCAAAAAGTGCTCGCGTTCTCATTGATGTTCATTGTTCTTCGTTGGCGCCGGTATCCCCAAATACCGTTGTACAAACAGACGTTGTAATACCGCTCGTAATTAAAGCGGATGTTTTAGGAACACTTGAAGCGATTGAGAAAGAGCTTGCGAAAGTAACCCACGAAAAAATCTGCTGGAAAATCATCCAGCAAGGTGTCGGCGATATCACTGAAAATGATATAAAAAGCGCGTCTGGCTCTCCTGACACGATTGTCCTCGGTTTCCGCGTACGCATTGATGACAATGCGGCCTCGCTTGCAGAAAAATTAAAAATACCGGTGGAAACATTCGCCATCATCTACAACATCACGGACTATATTGAAAAGGTCATAAAAGAACGTGCGCCAAAGGAGCGTGTTGAAGAATCAATCGGCAAAATAAAAATTCTCCGTGTGTTTAGCAAGGCGAAAGATAAGCAAGTTTTAGGCGGCAAGGTTCTTGAGGGTATGATTGCTACTGGCTCGTCAATAAAGATTGTCCGCCGTGACACGGAGATCGGTAAGGGCAAGGTGTTGGAATTACAACAGCAAAAAATCAAAACCAACGAAGTAAAAGAGGGGCTTGAATTCGGCACTATGATAGAATCCAAAATGGAGATTGCGGTAGGAGATGTCATTGAGCCATTTATCTCTGTAATACGATGAACAATATAAAACATGAGAAATTGCGGACAATTCTAAAAGACCTCGCCGCGTCATTTCTGCAAATGGAAACGAATCGTACCGCGCTTATCACGGTTACAGACTGCAAACTTGCTGATAATGAAAAGAGCGCGAAAATATTTTTGAGTGTTCTGCCAGCTGACGCAGAAGAAGGCGCGCTTTCATTCGCCAAGCGTAAACGGCCGGAATTCCGCGCTTACGTTCGCTCGCGTGTTCGCCTAAAGCATATCCCGATGTTTGATTTTCTCATTGACGCCGGCGAGAAAAAACGTCAGCGCATAGACGAATTATTGCGAGAATGAAATAATAGAGGCACGGGCGAGAATCGCTTCCAGACAAAAATGAAGCAGTTCATTTTCTCTCGTGCAATTGGTAATATACAGGAGGCACGGGCGGGAATCGAACCCGCGCATAAGAGTTTTGCAGACTCTTGACTTACCACTTGTCTACCGTGCCGTTCAAGATATACTATCACGATTCTCTGTGTGCCCCAAAGTATCGTGTGTACGCGTGTCAAAGCAAAAAAATGCTCGGGTGGTGGAATTGGTATACACGAGAGACTTAAAATTTCTTGCCGCAAGGCATGCGGGTTCGACTCCCGCCCCGAGCACAGATAGAAACTTCTCGTTCACGAATGGGGATTTTTATGATAAGATATTTTTTGTAACATAAGATGCATCCGCAAATAGCTGTTTTGGCAGCTCAAAAGTTATAGTATCCGCCTTTATAATATCCGCCCATAGCTGTTTTGGTAGGTATACAGTAGATTTAAAAGTAGTGGAGTAACTTATTAAAGAAAAAATAAATATCCGCCCATAGCTGTTTTGGTAGGTATACAGTAGATTTAAAAGTAGTGGAG
>CAYIHM010000048.1:0-4893 GCA_964363265.1 uncultured Candidatus Saccharibacteria bacterium | reverse complement strand
TGTGACTTTTTGGATATCTGAAATCAATTTATATATATTCAAATCAAAGAAAACGACCTCTTGATATACTGCATGTTGTCAATATCCGAAACAGTCATAACCCTTACAAAAGAAGATACGCCGTAAATATCCGCCAGCGCAAGAATTTCCTGCTCACAAGGATAAGGGAAAACGAAAACGCTTTGCTGCAATTTTTTAAATCCAATCGTTTTAAGGTGTTCTCTGATGATGTCGCGAACCATCCTCTTCTTTTCCGGAATGTCAAAAATTACCACCCTCAACCTTCCATCCCACTTCTTCCTTTTTTTGATAAGCAATGCTCCGGTACTAATCTGGTGTCGCTTGACCGCCAGTTCGCCTTCCGCTGTGAGGATCAAAGCAATTGTCCCATCCGCCAACTTCTTTTCTCTCAGCAATTTTCCCATGCAAAGACTGCGCACTGAACGATTAAAACTCTTTTGGTTTACATTCCGCAGATCCTTGTTTATTGCTCTCAATGTGCGAAAATATTGCTTTGGAGAACCTGAAAAACCGAGCGCGATACCGCCAAGAAGAATAATTAAAATTTTCTGTTGTAATTCTCCCTTCCTTCGCATAATATTTATATCATTTCATACATTCTACATCATCAATTTCAGAAAGTCACATAAACTCACGGCCGTGAGTTTATGTGACTTTCTGAATTTATTGAGATCATAACTTTTTCTCCGGACTCAATAGACACAAGCGCCACACCCGTGTCTTTGGCGATATCATCAATATGCTTTGTAAATGTTATGCGCATATATTTGCTGGTATACATGCGGACGTCTTTCCTTTTATTTGCGCTGCCATTTCTCCCAAACGACAAGCAGGGGCGATGCTAAAAATATGGATGAATAGGTTCCGGCAACGATGCCCACCGTGAGCGCGAGCGCGAATTGGCGCGTCGGCTCGCCTCCCAGGAAATACAGTACGAGCATTACGAACACCACGGTCATAGACGTGTTAATGGATCGCGTGAATGTCTGCGACAAACTCTCGCCGACTACATCAGAAAATTCTTTGTTCGCGTGCGACTCTTTATTTTTGCGAAGATTTTCGCGGATACGGTCAAATACCACTATCGTATCGTGTATGGAAAATCCGAGTATTGTGAGAAGTGCTGTAACAAAAAGCACGTTCACTTGATAATCAATAAAGAAATACCCGAGTACTGCGAACACGCCTGCCGGAATGACCACATCGTGCGCAAGCGCAACGATCGCGACCATACCGTATTTCCACGAAGAAACGGGTTCGGAAACACGCCGAAATGCAAAAGTGATGAAGAGGACGATGGCGACAATAACTATCGCAATCGCAATGAGCGCTTTCCGCTTCAATTCACTGCTGATAATGGGGCCGATGGAATTAAACCGCTGTTCTTCAAAGCGTGCCGTTCCGCCAAGCGAAAGCGCGTCCAAAACCGCGGCACGATCCCCCTCGGACAGGTCTTTGGTGCGCACGATGACGTTCTTTTCGCCGGCTTGCTGTATGAGTGTTTCGCCGAGCGCGAGTTCTTTCAACTTCTCTTCAATGGCGGTCGTATCAGGCCTGCCTTCCGGATAAGAAACTTCAAGCAGTGCGCCGCCCTTGAAATCAATACCGAAATTAAGACCGAAAAAACCTATCATAAAAAATGACGCGATAAATAAAATCGCTGAAAGCGCGAAAAATATTTTTTTGTATTTGATGATGAACATACTTCAAATTAAAAATTAAAAAAATAAAATGTAAAATTAACGGGTTTATACCGTTTCTCAAACTTTTTTAAATTTGCATTGTCATTTTTCATTTTGAGATCCTGCCTGCCCTGCCTACCGGCAGGCAGGCGGTAGGCAGGGCAGGCAGGCGGCAGGTTACATTTTCCCGTTTACCTCACTCCCGAGCTGAATAAAAATCTTTTCCACTTCCCTTCTTCAACGGCTTTGGTTTCCAGCGCAAACAAGAATGTGCGCGTGATTGAGATAGCGCTTATCATACTTACCAATACGCCTATCAAAAGCGTGAGCGCGAATCCTTTCACGAGCGATGTGCCGAACCAAAAAAGAATCAGCGTGGAAATGATACTTGAAATATTGCTGTCACGAATGGACGGCCACGCTCGCGTAAACCCTTCGCGCATTGCCTCCGCAACGCGTTTCCCGCCGCGCATTTCTTCTTTCATACGTTCAAAAATAAGAATATTCGCGTCCACAGCCATACCGATAGAAAGAATAAATCCTGCGATACCGGCGGCAGTAAGGGTTATCGGAATTAGTTTGAAAAGCGTGAGCATAATGGCGACATAACCCATAAGGGCGGCCACCGCGAGAAGTCCGGGCAGACGATACCAAAATATTAAAAAGAGGGCCACAATTGCCAATCCCCAAATGCCTGCGCGAATGCCGGCCGCAAACGCTTCGTGGCCGAGGGAAGGACCTATTGTTTCCACGGAAAGGAGAGATATAGGTACCGGCAATGCGCCGGAATTCAGGCGTCCAACAAGTTCTTTTGCTTCCGTGGCCGTCATACTGCCGGAAATTTGCGCTGTCCCGCCAGTAATCTCCTCGCGCACTACAGGCGCGGAAATAGGAGTGCCATCCAGATAAATGGCAATCGTTTTACCGACGTTCTCACGCGTGATTTTCGCGAATAGGTCGCTTCCCTCCGAATTGAACTTCAATGACACAATCGGTTCATTAGGAACGACGCCGGTACCCGTGCTTGCGCTCGTAAATTCAAGCTGTGCTTTTTCAAGATATCGTCCGGTAAGTCCAGAATCCGTGTAAGGGTCTTCATTCAATCGTTCTCCTTTCTGCTGTGCTTGGATAATAGCTTGCGTCTCCCCGTTTGGACGCTCAACCTTAAATTCCAAAAGCGGTGTTTGCCCAATTAGCGCTATCGCGCGGTCAATATCGGTCACACCCGGCAACTCAACGATGAGACGGTCCTCTCCGCCGGTCCCTTCCACCTGCACTAATGGCTCTGAAACGCCGAAAAGATTAACACGGCGTTCTATCACGTCTCGTAATGCTTCCATAGAATCTTTTACATCGGTACCGCTTAAAAGTGAAGTGTCCGCGCTGTACACAAGATGGCTTCCGCCGGAAAGATCAAGGCCGAGTTTGAACGGAAACTTTGAATCAGCCCGCACTTGCGAAGTGTAGTTGAAATATCCAAGCGCGCCACCGCCTGCGAGAAGTAAAAACGCTATAAGTCGTATTTTCCACATAAAATATTGTTATGGAGTATAGCGTATTGCGTATGCCGTATCAATAGGGTTGACATCTGGTGTAATGTATCGCGTAAACACCACTTTTAACGGACGCCGGACGTCCGTTAAAGATAAGGCTACTGCAAAAATCTATTCTTAAAATGCAGATGATACAGCTTGTACGCGTAGTATCCGATAAGTCCGCCCAAAAGCCAGCCGGCAAGCACGTCAAGCGGCCAATGTATACCGCTTATGATGCGCGCGACACCTATCGCAAGCGCGGCAACTACATAAAAGACACCGCCTATTCTATGATACGCGAAAAGGGCGGCCCCAAGCGCCATAAAAAATGTAGCGTGTCCGGATGGGAATGAATCAAACCCTCCGCTTTCAAAAATAAGGTTAATATCCGGCCACGCAAGAAATGGGCGCGGACTTAAAAAACAATATTTAATGGCGTACGAGATAACCCACGCAAAACCCGCTGCCGTAAGCACAACTAAAATACTGCGCGCCGCCTCTCCGGGATGTTTGTGGGTAAATAGGAATACGAGAAGACCGACCAATAACACCCAAGGCAAATAGTGCGCGATAAAAAATATCGTCTGGTCCAAAGGCTCTGTGCGAAACGCAAAATCATTGAGGTAAGAAAAAAGCGCATCGTTCGCCGATACGAGGTTTATGTTTAATTCGGCAATTGCTGACATACCCGTATTATACACCAAGACCATCCCATCTCAACAATTCCGCAATGCCATTCTTAAAAAAATATCAAACCGTAGAACATATTGAAAGATACATTACCAACTCCATAATACTGCAAAAGCAAGTTTAAATGAATGTTTCAAATATCGCACCTATATCTTGTATCTTGTCGCATTTATCACGTATAGCAAGCGATAGCTTGCTATACGTGATGTAAAATAAACGATTCAACATATGTCTATGCCCTCTGCCCAATGGCGTTTGTAGCAAACGCAATGTCACGTAACTCTGGCTATAGCCACAGTTACGTGACAAACTGCAAATACAAAAAGTCGCGCTACACGGACTGGAGATTGAAATATCTTTTGATATGCGCTTCTCCCTCAATTTCTTTGGCTTTTATATACTTGATGTATTTCCTTACACCAAAGAATTCCCCGATAAAATCTATCTCGCGCCTGCATTCATACGGTGAAACAAAGATGGATAGTTGCAACGAATAGAGCCCAAGATCTTTTATCTTAAAACTCACTGCGTCGCGTCCTCTTTTTCTTTTCTCTGGAATATCAAAAATAACAATATACCACCATCCATCCCATTTCTTGGGTACGACAAGTTTCATATCTGCAAGATTATATTCAAGAACTTTTCTCTTCCCAAGGTGTGTGATCTCCACGACATCATTCCCTCCAATTTTATAAATGCGCACTAATTTCCTATTATGAAGGCGATGGATTGCACGATTAACACGATACTCGTCGCGTTCATTTTTGGGAGCGAAAAGAGAAGCAACTTGCGCAAAGCCGGGAAACGCAAAGCATGCCACAACGAACCCGCCCACTGCGAGACCTTTCAATATTTCCTTAGCTAGCTCATTTTTCTCATATTTCTTCATTGCTCTCTATTTTCCCACATACCACACTTTTTGTCACGTAACCCAAGCTATAGCTGTGGATACGTGACAAAAAAAA
>CAYIHM010000047.1:0-4895 GCA_964363265.1 uncultured Candidatus Saccharibacteria bacterium | reverse complement strand
TCCTCACAGCGCAACGACCCGGGGCTAAATATCGCGCTGTATGCGAGCAGTGTGGCCGACAAACTTTTGGAAAGTGCCAGAAGTATTTCAGATACCGACACGCGCGCCGCAAAATACGCGAAATTCCAGCAGGAGATTAAAAATGACACGCCGGCAATATTTCTATATTCACCTGATTTCGTGTACATCTTGCCTGAACGAATACGCGGCGTAGAACTTAATTCGGTCGCAACGCCATCTGAAAGATTCTTGAACAACAATAAGTGGTTCATAGAAACAAACAGCGTGTGGAAAATCTTCGTTCGTGATTGATAGCAATATGCGAATACCAAATAAAATTTCTAATTGATATAAAGAAATTAAAATCCGCCGGACAGAGTTATCCGGGCGGATGACAGTTTAAAATGTAAAGTTAAGTAATCTGCAATCTTGCAATCTTAGAATTTTCAATTTTACATTGTCATTTTTCATTTTGAGATTTACATTTTGAATTTATTATCTGCAATTAACAATTTATTATCTATTATTATGGAAGGACAAACTGAAAAAGGACAAGGAAGACGGATGGAAAGACCCGCCGGACGACATAGAAGAAACGGCCGGCACGGACGCCCGCGCCCGGCAGGCGGCGCGAACACAGAAGTGCAAGGCGCAAGGGTAGGTGGCACCCACGGAGGAACACCAACGCGCGCCGACGGAAATATGCCAGCGACGAATAAGGAACAGAGTGGCGACCGCATACACGTTTCCGGACAAAACGCAGGGCACGCGCGCAGAATACACGGGGCAAATAGGAGTACCCGCCCATCGGGCGGAACAAGAAATCTAGGGCGTTCCCGGTCAGCTCGTATGCGTGGGCCGGAAAAACGGCTCGTGCATCACCGCGCTTCGGTTGAAGAATCTGCCGTGATTCCGCCAATCGGAGACGCAATCCGCATAATCCATTTGGGCGGAGTGGAAGAGGTGGGGCGCAATATGTCACTCGTAGAATACAAGGATGACATCATCATAATTGACCTTGGATTTCAATTCAAAGAAGAACATGCGCCCGGAATAGACTACATATTGCCGAACACAAAGTATTTGGAAGACAGAAAGGATAAAATCCGGGCTGTGGTTGTTACGCACGGGCATCTAGACCACATCGGCGGTGCGCCGTATATTCTGGGGAAACTTGGCAATCCGAAGATATACGCCAGGCTTCTCACAACACTTATGATCGCAAAACGCCAGGAAGAATTCCCGGATGAGCCAAGCCCCAATATGGAGGTGATAGAAAAAGACGCGGTGATAAAAATAAGCGAAAACATTTCACTGCGCTTCTTTGCCGTAACGCACACCATACCTGATGCAATGGGAGTGATAATAGACACGCCATACGGTAGCGTGGTGCACACAGGAGACTTAAAGTTGGACCACGTAAACGGCATACCGACTCCGGAAGAAGAGGTGCGCTTCAAACAATTTGAGAAAGAACGGGTGCTTCTTCTTATGACCGATTCAACCAACGTTGAACGGCCCGGTTTTTCCATACCGGAATCAACTGTAAACGACACAATAGAAAGACTCGTGAAGGATCTCCCCGGAAGGATTATTCTAGGTTCCTTTGCATCACAGCTTGAACGAGCGATGAAAATAATAGAGTTCGCTGAAAAACATGGTAGAAAAGTCGTCGTGGAAGGACGCAGTATGAAAGCGAATATCGCCGTTGCGGAAGCCGCCGGTTATCTCAAACACAAAAAGGACACGGTGATTGGTCTTGAAGAAATGGGAAATTATCCTCCCAACAAGATATTGATACTGGCAACAGGGTCTCAGGGCGAAGAGTTCGCCGCACTGATGCGCATAGCCAACAAAGCCCATAAACATATTCATCTAAACAAAGATGACACGGTGATTCTGTCGTCATCAATTGTACCCGGGAACGAACGGAGCGTGCAGAACCTCAAGGACAGACTGTCGCGCTTGGGAGCGCATATCGTGCATTATCAAGTGTCTGACATTCATTCATCCGGGCACGCGAATGGAGACGAAACTTTCTGGATACACAAGAAAATAAATCCTAGGTTCTTCGTCCCCGTACACGGATATCATTATATGCACACCGTGCACGCCGATATCGCCCAAAAAGCCGGCACGCCGAGTGCCAATATCATTATCCCCGACAATGGAATGATAATTGAAATACGGGATAAGGGGCAGAAAATCATCGCACTTAAAGAAAAAGCTCCTTCAAATATGGTGATGGTGGACGGATTTTCCGTCGGCGATGTTCAGCACGTTGTCCTGCGCGACCGCCAAACGCTTGCGCAAGACGGTATGTTTGTAATCGTTGCGACCGTGGATATGAATACCGGCAAACTGCGCAAATCACCCGACATCATTTCGCGCGGATTCGTATATTTGCGTGAATCGCAAGAACTATTGCATGAAGCGCGCGGTATCGTGCGTAAAACTATTGAGGAAACACTCTCGGGAATGCATCCGATAAACTTTGACTACGCGAAAGACAAGGTTACAGACAACGTTGAACGCTTCCTAATGCAAAAAACCGCAAAACGCCCCATTGTGATACCGGTCATTTTGGGAGTGTAAGAAAAAGCTTGCAGGTGTTAGTTTATAGCTTTTAGGGAAATATTGCGGTGCTCACGGCACCGCAATATTTATTTTTATGTTCCCCAACTTTTCCATTTTAATGACACTGTTGCGGTGCCTGATTATATAATTTACAGTCAACATCAATTCACTAGCAATACATTTCCATCAGTAGTGGAAATTTGAAAGCCGTATGTTATATTGCACAACATAAATATTGGTGCAAGAAAGAGAAAAGTTTGGGAATAAAACGATATGAAATTTCTAACAAGCTAAAGACTGCAAACTAAAAGTTTTTTTGTTATAATATCTCAATGTTACAGTTTTCAGGCAAACACAGTGGTCACATTTTCCACATAATTTTTCTGCTCGGTTTTCTTTTTTCCATCCACGCCGCGCTTCCGGCGTATATAACCTCCTCGTTCTTAAGCGAAGTCGGTTCGGAACGCGCCGTGGGGATTCTATACACCATCGGCTCACTGCTCAGTATCGTAACGCTTTTATACGCTCCCGTACTCCTCTCCCGTTTTGGCAATTATCACACAATGCTCGCCCTATCCGCCATTGAGGCGATTTTGCTTCTCGGACTTGCCTACTTCACGTCGTTTGCGATACTTGCGACACTTTTCGCAATAAGCCTGCCGATTATACTGTTGCTCTATTTCGGATTTGACGTATTCATTGAAAACAATTCCCCGGTCAACAAAATCGGCGGCATACGCGGAGGATATCTCACCGTAAACAATCTCGCGTGGCTTTTTTCTCCAATGGCGGTAGCCATCATACTTACGAACGGTGATTATTGGAAAATCTACCTCATTTCTGCAGTTATAATGGCGTTGGTTGCTCTCCTTATACTCGGAAATCTGAAAAACTTCAAAGACCCTGCATACAGACGAGTACGTTTTATGGAAACATTTCGACGGATAAAAAGCCACAAAAATTTACGCAATATCTTCGCGACAAACACGCTTTTGCATTTTTTTTACGCGTGGATGGTCATCTACACGCCAATCTACCTTCACGAGCACATCGGCTTGCCGTGGAGCGATATCGGAATTATTTTCACAATTATGCTTTTGCCGTTCGTTCTTTTTGAATTTCCGGCGGGAAAACTTGCAGATGGTAAATGGGGCGAAAAAGAACTTCTAAACATCGGAATTATCTTGATTGCTGTATCAACCGCTCTTTTGTCGTTCATAGCGGAGGCAAATGTCGCGCTCTGGGCGCTTGCTCTTTTTATCACGCGCATCGGCGCCAGCATCGTAGAGGTTATGAACGACACGTATTTTTTCAAACAAATAAACGCCAGTGATGCAGACATCATCAGCTTCTTTCGCAACACCCGCCCTCTCGCATATAGTATCGCCCCGCTCATAGCCACAGTAGTTCTTTTCGTCACCGATTATAGATTTCTTTTCCTAACATTGGGAGCTATTATGCTTTCAGGACTCTATTTCAGTTTACAGCTAAAAGACACAAAATAGATTTGATTATTGTATCTTGTGTCTTATTGTTTATTCCGTGGTTTTTCCGTCAAAATGTTCTTCCTTCTCGTCCGCTTTTGTCGGATGAATCGTGCCGTCTTTGTGCTCCGGCGGCGCGTAGAGCGTGTAGAGTTTGAGATCCTCCGAACCCGTGTTGATGATGTTATGCCATGTCCCCGCGGGAATAATAATGGCAAAATCATCTTCCAGCGCGTGTTCCGCTTCGCCGTTGTTTAGTATCGCTTTCGCCCTCCCTTCTTCCACGCGGATAAACTGGTCCAGATGATGCACTTCATTGCCGATTTCTTCACCCGGCTTCAAACTCATCACGACCAACTGACAATTTTTCGCCGTATAAAGCACGCGCCGATAGTCGGTATTTTCTTTTGTTGTTTTTTCTATATTTGTGATGTATGCCATAGAAATAGTGGATTAGTAGTTGGTATGTTAGTAATTAGTGGATAGTGGATGGTTACATTATAGCAAAATACGAATGTGGAACAAAACCGTGCATATGCCCGGTTTTGTTCGTAGGTTCGTATTTGTTGGGCTACAGGAACTTTTCGGGTGCTAATTTTGATATATCGCGGCTCTATTCGTACCTTGAATTACGAAACTTGCGTATTTATCCGCACGCGAAGGCAATTCCTCCGTAGCAATGGAGGTTTTGCCTTCGCGTGCGGGCGAATTTCGCAATTCGCAGTATCATCACGTATCCGTAGCTATAGCTACGGATACGTGATGATATATTAAAAAATTTGAGCTAAAGGCCTTTTTGGGTTGCTGAATTTGATATACTACGGCTTTACTAGA
>CAYIHM010000046.1:0-4928 GCA_964363265.1 uncultured Candidatus Saccharibacteria bacterium | reverse complement strand
ATGGGAAAGCTGTACTGCTCCTGTAAGGAGAGATAAGCGTACTCGCGGTCCTGCCCCTACATACGGAGGTAGCACCTCCGTATGTAGGGAATTGGTTCTTTTTTTATGCTTCCGAAAATCCATTTATTAAATTTGACACTTACGGACGGTCGTCCGTAAGTGTCAAAAATGGCATACTAGATAGTGGGGAGAAAAGTAGTGATGGCATTACAACGGCAAGTCAAATGCGAATGCGCCGGCGCCAGAGAAAAGAAGCGAGACGGTGGCAACGAGCAAGAGAAGATAGAAGTCCATATCCGCCGGCAGGGCGGATGGTTTGCGGAATTTTGTTATCACAGCGCCGAGTATTATAATGGAAAGAATAAGCGCGGCGATTTGCGTATAGAAACCGGCTATAAGCATAATACCACCGATGATTTCAACAGTACCGAATGCCAATGCGAATGCGGCTCCCGGGCGGAGACCTATTTTCTCAAAAAAGGCGGCTTTCACATCCCGCCCCTTTTTTATTTTAAACCATCCATATCGCACATAAAGAATACCGAGAAGGATACGGATTAAAAACGGGGCGATAATGCCGAAGGATAAAAGTATTGGAAAAGGCGAGAGCATATTTTAGTTGAAAGTTAGGACTTTTTGGGCTGGCTTGGTATATAGTATACAATCTATAAACTCTTATGGAAAGAAAAGAATACACACTCATTCTACATAATGTCAGAAGCGCGCATAATGTGGGCGCCATATTTCGCACCGCCGACGCGGCCGGCATAAACAAAATATATCTGACAGGGTATACGCCCGCGCCCGTGGACCGCTTTGGAAAGCCACGGCCGGATATTGCAAAAACGGCGCTCGGCGCGGAGACGGCTATTTTTTGGGAATACAGGAAGACACTTGCGCCTGTCTTACGGTTGTTGAGAAAAGAACACACTTCTCTTATCGCAATAGAACAATCTCCGCGCTCGGAGGATTATAAGAAAGTAAAAGTGCCGCCGCGCGCGGCGTTCATCGTCGGCAACGAAGTGCGCGGACTCTCGCCACGACTTTTGGCGCAGTGCGATATTGTCGCCGAGATACCGATGAGGGGCAAAAAAGAATCGCTCAATGTTTCAGTTGCCGCAGGTATTGCATTGTTCCGCATCCTTGGTATATAGAAATATATTTTTCTTTATCGCGCGTTCTTTTACGATTAGACAAACATCAACGGCCGTTGATGTTTGTCTAAAAAGATTTAAAATATTTTTTTCGGGAGAGGAACTACTTTGCTAATTTCCAGGAGGGCTAACGGAATAGTGGTCAGTACGACTGCGAGTCAACAAGATTGCCGCTTGCGTCGTAGAGACGGATAAAGTCGCCCGCATCGTTCCACAAAGAAGTATTTTCGCCGAGAAAAACACGCCACTCCGTTTTGTAGAAATCTTGGTCGTTGCGATGAAGATCTGCGCAACTATTGTAGTTTATGTTGTCGCGGATGTAGTTTGCGCATACGGAAGAAAGGTCGGCAGGGATAGCGCCTGTATAGATAGAGCAGGAAGGCAAGCCGGCGATATAGGCCAGACACTGCTCCTCAAGGCCTCGATGCGACGCGCGCGCGTCGTCAATGTTGCTCGGGCAAGAAGCAGGCATAGGCGGAGTGAACACTTGAAATTGTCCCAAATATCCTGAACAAGAATTTATTTTGAACGAAACTCCGATAGGAGAACGGCCGGTGGCAACGACTGCCGTTTCTCCCGGCGCCAAAAAGAACGACTCCTCAGTGTTTGCGCGTCCGGAATATGGAAGCTTTGCCGCCTTTCCGATTTGTACCATTCGCCCCTCTTTGTTTTTGAGTTTCCACCCAGTGAGAGACACAGGACCGCTGTTGCTATACGACGCGGTGATACCGAGATGTTCTCTGTTGATGTCGGATTCGCGCGCTGATTGGGTATTTGAAACTTGCACCTCGTCCTTGAAAAGAGATGGGCTCGATGTCGCGCCAATAGAAGGTGATGATATATCAGTGCCGAAAAATGACAACCTCTTTGTGCCGTCCGGAGAGGGTTTGCCGCCAAAGAACCACAACGTCCATATAAGAATGACAACCAAAACAACGAGGAATATATCTTTCATAATATTTTAAACTTACCACCAATGACCCATTGATGACAATGGCGGCTATTGTCGTGTTGATGAATTGGTGGGCGGGTGAGCCAACCTCCGTTTGAGTTCCTCCCTTGCTATCCGCGCGTCGTTCCACGGCAGTTTGGATCCGCCGGGGCCCATTATATATGGGTCGGTACCCTTGCCTGTGATGATGACGACATCGCCTGTGCGCGTATGCGAAAGCGCTTCCGCGATGGCTTCACGACGGTCCATTTTAATTTCCACATTCGGAGATGTGATACCGCTTTTTACTTCCGCTACAATTTCATCGGGATTTTCATCATACGGGTCTTCATCAGTGAGAATAATGTGGTCGCAATAATCATTCGCGATTTTGCCCATAATAGGGCGCTTCCACGTATCGCGTCCGCCGCCGGTGCCGCCCAACACGCAGATTTTCCTTGTATTCTGAAATACCTGGTACACTTTTTCAAGCGAATCGGGCGTGTGCGCGTAATCAACGATGACAGTAAAATCCTGCGTTTTTGCGAGAATATCATCGGGTGGCAAAGTAATGTATTCCATACGGCCCGGGATGCCGCCGAATGCACCGAGTGTCTTTCTCACCAATTCATCACTGACACCGACACTTTTCGCGAATGTTGCCGCCGCGAGCATATTGTATATATTGAAAAGTCCGGAGAGGCGTGATTCTATGCGCTGGCCTTTCCAAGTGAAAGAAACACCTTCCCTTTTTATCTCATACGGCTCGGCATCTTTTGCGGAGTAGGGATATTTTTCCGAAACGTCCATTGTCAGAAACTTTTCGCCGTACCTATCGTCCGCGTTTGCAACGATGATACGGCGTTTTTTTGCCGAATGCGCCACCGATTCCGCGATAGAAAGTTTTGCCGCGGCGTAAGCTTCAAACGAGCCGTGAGACTCAATATGTTCCGGCGCGAGATTGGTGAATATGAGAGCGTCCAAAGAAACGAATTTGTGGCGGTATTGTTTCGCTCCCTCCGATGTCATCTCTATTACGGCGTATTCGCATCCGGCATTCACAGCCCGCCGCAGAAAATGCTGTAGGAAAAAACGCCCGGGTAGCGTCATCTTATATGTATTGTTCACCGATTCATCGCCTATCTTGAAACGGAGCGTTGAAGAAAGAGCGGTCTTGTGGCCGGCATCTTCCAAGAGTGCGTTTACCAATTCCACGGTACTAGTTTTTCCCTTAGTACCCGTTATGGCGACAACAAATATCCTTTTTGACGGGAAACGATAGATTAGCGCGCCCAAGAGAGCAAGGCCGTAGTGATAGGCCGGCTGAAGCGCGGAAAAAAGTTCTCGCGGTATGAATTTTTTTATTGTGCGGAAAAAAGTGTCGAGCATGTTTCAAATTAAAAATTAAAGAGGCAAAATGGAAAATGACAATGGAAAATGTAAAGTGTGGTGAGGCTGTAATTTTGCAATTTTTAATTTTGCATTGCCATTTTTCATTTTGAGATTTACATTTTACGGTTGAATTCCAGATTTAGAGTTTGTTGTTAATTAGGAATTAGGTTAATTGTTGCCACTCCCCAAACTCTTCAGCGCCGCTTTCAGTTTTTCCTGCGTGCTTATCGCATTATTTCCGACAGCTTTCAACGCCTCACGCGCTTCGCGTGCGGAATATCCCAGCGCTTCCAGCGCCGAGAGAGCGTCAACTTCTTCCCGAAGCGTACCGCCGGCATTTGCGTCAATCGCGCCAAGTTTATCTCGCAATTCCACAACGATTTTCTCCGCATTTTTTCTGCCGATGCCGGAAACTTTGGTGAGATAAGAAGTGTCGCCGGAGCTGATGGCGCGGCGCAGAGTGTCCACCGGCGCGACGCTCAATATGCCGAGTGCCGATTTCGGGCCTATGCCGGAAATTGTGATGAGCATTTCAAAAAATTCCAATTCTGACCGTTCTATGAAGCCGTACAGGTCCAGCGCGTTCTCGCGCACGGCAAGATGCGTCCACACTTTTGCACCGTCGTCTTTTGTTTTTCCGAGAGCGCGGAGAGTGTCAATTGTCGCGAATACTTTATACCCGACTCCCGATACGGTAAGAATAAAAAAATTCGCTCCGACGAACGCGACTGTTCCTGTGAGTTGGCCAAGCATACGGTTTTATCATAGCATAGTATGGATTATTTGCCTTTCATATCGTTATCTGTTAGTATTTTGAAATAGGTAAATTCGCGCAAGAGTGAAAGGCGACATCACTAAGACTACCAACTACCAACTACCAACTACCAACTACCAACTACCAACTACCAACTAATAACTAGATTTATGCCAATTACAAAAGGAGCAAAGAAAGCACTGCGAGCATCTGCCCGCAAAAAGGTGTATAACGACAAGCGTAGTAAAACAATGAAAGAGGCTGTGAAAGAAACGAAGAAACTCGTGTCTGCCAAGAAAAGCGTAGAAGCGGAAGCAACTCTCGCGAAAGCGTACCAAGCGATAGATAAAGCGGCAAAAAGCGGAGTTATTAAAAAGAACGCCGCCGCGCGCAAAAAGTCCCGCCTCGCCAAAGCCGTCAAAAAAGTTTTCTAAAAAACGCCCTCTCGCGAGGGCGTTTTGTTTTAGAAAATACCGGAAACCACCATTATTTCGTTCCGCGAAACAGTGGCGGTTTCCACTCGTGTCAGTTGGTATTTCAGCGTGGGATGTAATAGAATAAGGCTATGTTAGACGATCTTATTTTAAACAAAAAATTGCTCTGATGCGTGTTGACTGAGGTAGATACATTGTATATACTATGCACATATGAATACGCAAGTTAAAAAATGGGGTAATAGTCTGGCCGTACGTCTGCC
>CAYIHM010000045.1:3198-4977 GCA_964363265.1 uncultured Candidatus Saccharibacteria bacterium | reverse complement strand
TAAAACTCACTTTTAGCCAGAAATTTGCTCTCTGATTTTATCTCGCTCATTACTATCATACTACGTAGTATGATAGTAATGGAATATGTGTATTTTTTTAAATTTAGAGAATTTAGAGCGAGACGGATGTAATATCACGAGGCATATTTTTGTCCACAATGCATATGGGTGATGCTTGGCAAGACGTAGCCGAAATTGGTGTGAGAAATGGGGAGTTGGAAGTCTGTAATTCAGGGTAATATATAGTGCATAAATATTATAACGACCGAGCGGACACAATATTACCATCCGTTTCATCAGATCTGGAATGAGATTGATATACAACAAAAAACAGCCGTTCGTAATGGCTGCTTTTGTTTACATTTGTCTACATCACTTCTTTAACGATACGTGCGAATGTTTCAGGATTGTGTTCCGCCATATCGGCGAGAACTTTACGGTCAAGAGCGATATTCTTTTTCTTGAGCGCGCTGATGAATTTACTGTATGAAAGGCCGAGCGGTTTTGACGCGGCGCCGATTTGCGTTTGCCAGAGGCGGCGAAAGTCGCCCTTTTTGTCGCGACGATGCGCGAATGCGTGCGCCCCGGCGTGGAAAATCGCCTCGTGCGCTTGACGTTCTTTTTTACTGCGTCCGCCACGGTATCCCTTCGTCTGTTTCAGGACGTTTCGGCGGTGCTTCAATGACGTTGTTCCTCGTTTTACGCGTGCCATATAAAGTAAATATTAAATGTTTAATGGTTCAAGATAAAAGAATTTGCCGGTGCACAGCGCTTAACTCTTCGGCATCAGGTGGCTTTTTGACTTCACGTCAATCCTAAAAGAACGCCCCTTGCGCCCTTGGAGCTGTGTTGTGCGTGACTGCTTCGCGTTGAAATGATTGAAGCCGGGTTTGCGCGCGATAATCTTTCCGTTTTTGGTCACCCTAAGTCGTTTTGAAAATGATTTGTTTGTCTTCATACCAAAAATTAATGAGCGTTAGCGAATATATTTTTTGAGCATCCAGCACCTATTTTACTTCTGAAACGAAAGTGGTGTTTGTGTTCTTGTACCACTATTCTTTCAGTGTATCATACCGTGTAATCAGTAAAATAGGTGCTGGACTTATTTCGCGGGCGGAGCCATTATTTCCTTCCCGCTTTTTCCAGTACCACAGTGAGTCCCTTCGGTCCCCTTCTGGGGCCGTCAGCAACACGATACTCTTCCGTGATAAGAACCAAAATACGATTCAACCGTTCCTTAAGGAAATCTTCTCGCATATATTTCGCTCGTCCCGCGAGAAAGAGGTCAAGTTTTATCCTGTGTCCCTCCTTGAGCCATTTGGAGGCGTTTTTCGCTTTAAGCTCAAGATCGTGCTCGCCGGTGCCTATTTTTACCTGAAGCGTTTTCGTTTCGGTGATGTGCATCTTTGAACGCGCATCCTTTTGTTTTTTGCTTTCCGCGTATTGGTATTTTCCGTAGTCCATTATTTTGGCGACGGGCGGTACCGCTCCGGGGGAAATCTCAATGAGATCAAGCGATTGCGCCTGTGCCTTTTTGAGAGCTTCTGCAAAAGTAAGCACTCCCAGATTCTCACCTCCGCTGTCAATGACACGGAGCTCATTGGCGCGTATTTGGTTGTTGATGCGTACTTGTTCTTTCAAAGTGTTATAAAGCCGCCATTGGCGGATTCCCCATACTCTATATGATTTTTTGTAGGAAGTCAACAAAAAGCTTATGGCTTATAGTTTGTATCTTGTAGGACAATACGGACACAAGAAGGGGGGGCGCCTGCGGCGCCC
>CAYIHM010000045.1:0-3188 GCA_964363265.1 uncultured Candidatus Saccharibacteria bacterium | reverse complement strand
AAATTTGGGGGGGCGGCGGGGGGCCCCCCCCCCACATTATTCCAGCATTTCTCCGACAAGCCATCGTATGCGCACAGCACATATCAGCGCGAATTATGGTATATTTACGCAATGGATATTTTCTCACTCGTTCTCATAGTCGCCGGCCTCGCGCTCTTTGAGATTATCAACAGCATAGACAATGCGATCATCAACGCCGAAGTGCTCACGACAATGAGCAAACGCGGGCGCAGGTGGTTCTTGCTTTGGGGCATACTTTTTGCCGTATTTGTAGTGCGTGGCGTTTTACCGTGGCTCATCATTTGGGCGACTGTTCCTTCGCTTGGTCCGTGGGGTGCATTAACGGCGACATTTGGCAGCGACCCATTGGCGCTCGCCGCGCTTGAAGCATCATCCCCGATACTTTTGATGGGTGCCGGCGTATTTCTTGTTTTTCTTTTTTTCCACTGGCTTTTTATGGAGCCAAAAAGTTATGGGCTTTACGGCGAACGGTTTTTTCATTCCCTCGGCGTGTGGTTTTATACGGTCGCCTCGCTCTTGCTCGTTGCCATCGTGTGGTTCGCGCTCAAGGAGAATCCTCTTGTGGCGTTTGGCGCTGTCGTGGGTTCCACGGCATTTTTCATCACGCATGGCTTCAAGCAGAACGCGGAACAAAGCGAGAAGCATTTAATGAAAGAGGGCGCGTCCGACACGGCCAAAATATTTTATTTGGAAGTGGTAGACACGACATTTTCCATAGACGGCGTGCTGGGCGCCTTTGCGTTCACGCTTTCCATTCCACTCATTCTTTTGGGAAATGGTTTGGGCGCGATTGTTGTGCGGCAACTCACCATAAAAGGCATCGGACACATCAAGAAGTATGTGTTCCTAAAAAACGGAGCGATGTATTCCGTACTTTTTCTTGGCACCATTATGATATTGGACGGATTCGGCGCGCACATACCTAGCTACCTTTCGCCGATAGTCACCTTCGGGGTTGTCGGATTCTTTTTCCTTAAATCCATCGCGCACAACAAAAAGAATATTACTGAAGTCTAACTTTGGTAATATTTGCTTTTTTCCCAGCGTCAGTACCCGCGACGAAGCCCGTTGTCCAGCAGAGTTGAAGCGAGAAACCGCCGGAAGGGCGATTGATGTTTAAAACATCTCCAAGAATGTAAAGGTTTGGGTGAATACGCGATGTCATATTTTTGAAATTGATTTCCTTCAAAACGACACCGCCGTCGGTGATGACAGCCTTGTCAAAACCGAGCGTGCCTGTGATTGGGAATGTGAGAGCTTTCATTTTTTTCACAAGCTTTTTGCGTTCCTCACGAGTTACAGAGTGCACTTCTTTTTCCGCGAGGTCAATATTATGGAGCGCTAGTATGGTTTCAGCCAACTTTTTCACTTTCGGTAAAAGTTCCGGAAACACATTCTTCATTTTTTTATTTTTGTGTTTTTCAAACAGATTGCGCATCTTGCGGTCAAGGTCGTTCTCATCTGTGTCTGGGAATAGGTCTATCACAGCATCTACAGCGCCCACTTCCAGAAGTTCCCTCACCTCATACGAAGAATTGAGTACCAAAGGGCCGGAAATGCCGAAATGCGTGAAAAGTATTTTGCCGGTCTTTTTTATTTTTACCTTACTGTTTTGCAAAAAAGAAAGTTTCATAAAAGAGAGAGACACGCCGGAGAGCTTATGCACCCATTTTGCGTCCGTTTTGAGGGGGACAATGTTCGGATTTGGCGTGTTGATTGTGTGCCCCAAAAGACGGATCATTTTGAAACCATCACCCGTGGAACCCGTTTCCGGCGCGGCGACGCCGCCGGTCGCTATCGCCACCGCGCGCGCGATGAATTTTTCTCCGGAAGCCGTTCGCACGGAAAACCCGCCGTCATCTTTCTGTTTTAGCGTTGTTACGCGGGCGTTTAATTTCACGCGCACATTGTGTTTTTTCACATACTTCTCCATTACGCGAAATACATCCATCGCTTTTTGCGAGCGCGGAAATACTCTGTCGCGCGCTTCCGTCACGAGCGGCAGACCTTTCTTTTCAAAAAAAGTGAACGTATCCTTCGCGGAGAACTGCGAAAATGGGGAGAAGAGGAATTCTTTCGCTTGCGGGAAATGCGCGAGAAATGCGCGCACGTCCAATTCGGCGTTCGTGATATTGCACCGCCCGCCGCCAGTGATTTTGAGTTTCTTGCCGAGTTCATTGTTTCTCTCCAGCAGAAGTACGCGCGCGCCCCCATACGGGGGGCCCCCGGGACCCCACATTACCCCTGGCCCCCCCCCGAAAAACAAACACCATGCCAAACGAGAGGACAAACAACCACGAGATATTGCTTTCGTGAGCGGGACAGTCCTGAATGTCCAATGAGGGAGTCTCGTGCGTGATTTCACAGAGATATGCGGACTGCTTGTCAACTTGCGCTTTTATAATGCCAAGGACGACAAAGAGGACAACTGCGGCGATGATGATGCCGTATCCTGCTTTCTTTTTCGCGGCGATGTCCATATGTTCGTGAGTTCAAGAGGGTATTTAAATGTTGTCTGGCGGCTGCATCTGCTGTGATTTTTTGTATCTGAATCTTTAAATACACAGACTTCTACAGCTCACCAATGGATAAGAACGAACAATTGATCATGGTTGTACCGCGCGAGAAACTCCTCGGTTCAGCCCATTTCGAAGGATTTTGTTCTGCTGATGTTACTAATTATCAACAACGGATTCTTGATCATTTCCAGTACATGCGACGAGGTGACGCGGAAGTTGACCCGGCATTCAAACAACCGATTGGATATGTGCTGGTGGTGAATCGTCGATTGAAAAAAGTGTTTGCGTATCAACGCGCGGTGAAGGATGCGCACTATCATGAAAAACGATTGCAAGGAAAGTGGTCTTGGGGCGTTGGAGGGCATATCGATCAAGAAGATGGCGAGCACGAGAATCCTTTGCAGGACAGCGTTTTACGAGAATTACAAGAGGAAGTGACGATTCAGGGATCAGTGAAATTGCATGTTCTTGGATACATTAATCAGGAAACCGATGCTGTCGGGCAAGTACATTTTGGCGTGTTGTACACTGCTGAAACTGATGCTGAAAACGTTTCTCCGAAAGACACTGAGATGCAGCATGGGCAATTGAGGGCATTGGATGAGCTGAAACAGTTGTGCGATACTCCGGAGTGCTCTGTCGAAGAAT
>CAYIHM010000044.1:0-5198 GCA_964363265.1 uncultured Candidatus Saccharibacteria bacterium | reverse complement strand
TGATCTGCTTTTTTTATTATTTTTTTTTTTGGGGGGGGGGGGGTGGGGCGGCCCCCCCCCCCCCACACACCGCCAAAATCTGTTGCTATTCAATCACATTTTTGACCACTTGTCAATTCACCTGTTTTATGCTAATTTCATTGGCAGACAGATTCATCCACATTTCACAGGAGAGAAGAAATGAATACGAAGGTTTTGCTGTTTTTTCTGCTCGCGATAAGCATAAGCGAGCAGGCAATATCCGCAGACATTGTTCGCGGCGAGCAGATTGCCACGGAAATGGAGAAACGCACGACGGGTTTCAAACCGTTCTCCGTCAGCGCAACGCTCGTGAGCGTAAAGGACGGTACGGAAACATTTCCGCGCGCATTGCACATTCGCGTAATGGACAGCACAGAAAAAGATGCGGGATATTTGACATTCATTGAGGTAACGGCGCCCGCCAGCATTCGCGGTATGGCGTACCTCACCCTCTCACAGATGAAAAGGTCAAACATACAATGGAGGTATGATACCGCGCGAGTCCGCAAAATCGCCATCGTTGATCCGAAAGGGTCATTCCTGGAGAGTGAGTTCTCATACGAGGACCTTGCCGACCAAGAGGTGCACAAGTTTTCATACGCATACCTTCGCGATGAACCTTGCGGCGCGCTGACTTGCTTTGTTCTTGAACGAATGCCACGGAAGGAATCCGCGTATGAAAAGCAAGTTGTCTGGGTAGACGGGGCGGAATACCGCGTCCAGAAAGCGGAACTCTACGGCAAGGCGGGTATCGTTGTCAAAACGATTACCGTAAGCGGCTACCAAAAAGTGCAAGATCGTTTTTGGTGGCCGGATGTTGTGGAGTTAAAAAATGCCGCGAGCGGCCGTGTGTCAAGGATAAGATACGCCGGCTATAAGGTTGACACGGATGTCACGCGGAATGTGTTCAATCCCTCACTGATGAGAGAAAACCGCGCGGCCGACAACTAGCCTCTCCCACCCCAGCGCTTCACAGTTCGCGCCACGCCCTTACCGGCGTGGTGCTTTTTATTGGCGACATAGGGCGAGTGAATCGTATAATGACAAAACGATATCCAAAAACAGAGAACATACAAATAAGGTGTATTCAAAATATAATTTAGCACTTACGGACGATCGTCCGTAAGTGCTAAATTATATTTTAAAATAAAAGTTCCAGATGGGGTTAATGCCGCGACCGCGCCGAACAAACAAAAAACAAAGGCCTTGCCTTTGTTTTTTGTTTGAACGACTTTCTTTAATTATTTGCCCTCCTCAAAATCGGCGTTTTTAATGTTGTCTTCGCCGCCTTCTTTCCCCTGTTCTTTGTTCTCGGTTTTTGGTTCTTGGTTTTCTTTCGCCATATGCTCGCCAATCTTTTGCATTTCCACCGAAAGCTCTTCGGTCGCTTTCTTGACGGCATCCACGTCATCTTTATCTTTCACTTCTTTGAGGGCAGCAATCTTTCCCTCAACTCCAGTCTTAATCTCGGTTGAAATCTTGTCCGCGTTATCTTTGAGTGCTTTCTCCGCAGTATAGGTCATCTGCTCGGCAAAATTGCGCGCGTCAATTAAATCTTTTTTCTTTTTGTCCGAGTCCGCATTCGCCTCCGCTTCCATTTTCATCCGTTCAATGTCGGCATCTGTAAGGCCCGAGCTTGCTTCAATGCGAATAGACTGCTCTTTACCGGATGCCTTATCCTTTGCCTTCACGCTCAAAATTCCGTTGGCGTCAATATCAAAGGTTACTTCCACTTGTGGCATACCGCGCGGTGCGGGAGGAATACCGTCTAAAATAAATTTGCCTAGAGACTTGTTGTCAGAGGCCATCGGGCGTTCCCCTTGCACGATGTGAATCTCCACGGAAGTCTGATTGTCAATGGCTGTAGAAAATACCTGCGAACGCGATGCAGGAATGGTCGTATTTTTTTCAATGAGCTTCGTAGCCACACTGCCCATCGTTTCAATACCGAGCGAAAGCGGAGTTACATCAAGCAAAAGTATGTCCTTCACGTCGCCCTGCAAAATACCGGCTTGAATTGCCGCGCCGATTGCCACCACTTCGTCAGGGTTGATGGACTTGTTCGGTTCTTTTCCGAAATACTCTTTTACTGCATCTACGATTGCCGGCATTCGCGTCTGTCCGCCCACCAGAATAATCTCATCAATATCGCCTATCTTGAATGGCGACGCCTCCAGCGCGCGCTTGGTAATCGCAATTGACTTGGCGATGAATTCATCGGCAAGTTCATTCAGTTTGGAACGGGAAAGTTTTAGCAAAAGGTGCTGTGGACCCGATACGCCGGATGTAATGAATGGAATATTAATTTCTGATTCAGATGTCGTGGAAAGTTCGTGTTTTGCTTTTTCCGCCGCCTCCTTCAGACGTTGAAGCGCAAGCACGTCTTTTGTCACATCAATGCCGGATTCCTTTCTAAACTCCGCGGCTATCCAGCCGATTATTTTCTGGTCAATATCCTCACCGCCCATATGCACATCGCCGTCGGTGGACTTTACCTCTATCACGTCGTCGCCCACTTCAAGCACCGACACGTCAAATGTGCCTCCGCCGAAGTCGTACACGACTATCTTTTCATCCTTTTTTTTGTTAAAACCGTACGCGAGCGCGGCCGCAGTCGGCTCGTTGATGATGCGCTTCACATCAAATCCGGCAATCTTTCCCGCATCCTTTGTCGCCTTGCGCTGATCGTCGTTGAAGTATGCTGGCACGGTAATCACAGCCTCGGTGATCGTTTCCCCGAGTTTTGCCTCGGCATCCGCTTTCAATTTCTGAAGTACCATCGCGGATATTTCTTCAGGGCGATATTTTTTGTCGCCCATTTTCACCTCCACTCCGCCATTCTCCGCGCGCTCTATTTTAAACGACGCGTTTTTCGTATCACGCTGCACTCCGTCATCCTCAAATTTATGCCCTATCAAACGTTTGATGCCGAAAAGCGTATTTTCCGGATTCGTCACTGATTGTCTTTTGGCAAGCATTCCTACAATCCTCTCACCATTTTTTGCAAGCGCGATAATGGAAGGTGTTGTCCGCGCTCCTTCCGCATTCTCCAAAATTTCCGGTTCACCGCCAGAGATATACGCCATCGCGGAATTTGTTGTTCCAAGGTCAATGCCTAATATTTTACCCATAGTTATATATATGATTGGTTAATAATATGAACAAGTAAGTTACAAATTGTTACCCATTGTTACCCTGTCCCTGTTTTCACTCCCCCACTCTTATTCTAGTCTTTTGCAAAACACTAGAATAGTTTAAGTGTAAGCGAAAAATTTTAAGTTATCAATTTCAAATTTCTATTGAATTCGTGAGGCACTAACGCACTAAAATATTCAATCAAAATTCACAAACCAAAATTCAAATTAATACTGCAAACACAGCGAGAATATTTAGCCTGCATTCATTCTCCGGGCTTATACTGCGTCACCTTCACGCGTGCCGGACGTATTACTTTCCCTCGCAAGCGATACCCATTCTGCACAACCTCCGCCACTATTTCATTCTCTTTTTCATCATCAGTGGAAATCGCCTCAATTGAAGTATGCTCATTGTGGTCAAATTTTTCGCCTAAGGGAGAAATTTCCGTGATGCCATTTTTCTCCAAAACTCCTTTCAATTGCGCGTAAATATATTCTATCCCTTGTCGCCAATTTTGGTCAACTTTACCCCACGCGTCCTTGTCGGCAAATGCCATAGTAAAACTGTCCGTCACGGAAAGAAGCTCAAATAACAAGTCCTCTTGGGCAAATTTAACCGTTTTTTCCCGTTCGCTCGCCTGTTCCTTCTTGAGATTCTGAATATCGGCGCGGGCTCTTTGCCAGCCGTCCAAATATTCTTGTTTTTCCGCCTGACACGCCTTCAGTTTGTCGCGAAGTTTTTTGACTTGTTCAATACTGCTCAAAAACCCGCTCTCCTCGTCTTCCTCAAAAACGACCTCGTTATCTCCCATCTCTTCTGTTGTTTCTTTATTTTTATCTTTTTTCATAAACAAAAAATACGCCAACCCGCCGCGTAAGATTGTTATGTTGATAAATTGTTGTGCTGTCACGAAAGATGTCTGCGTTGCATCCCGACAATATAACAATGTAACAATGCAGCCGTTTTTGTATTGATTTAACGCTTAGACCACTGCGGTGCCTTGCGTGCCTTCTTTAAACCGAATTTGCGTCGCTCTTTCGTGCGCGGGTCACGCTTCAAAAATCCTTCTTTTTTGAGAGTCTTTCGCAATTCCTCCTCCATCTTTACGATAATGCGAGAAATACCGTGGCGAAGCGCCTCAGCTTGCGCGGAAGGACCGCCGCCGGCAATATGTGCCGACACCTTGAATTTTGATGGGAGCTTCGCTGTGGCAAGAGCCTCTTTTACAGTTTCCTGCTGTTCTTTTGTCGGGAAATAAACGTGCAAATCGCGGTCATTTACAACATAGTCCGTTTTGGCCGCAGCTGTCATACGGACACGGGCAACAGCGGTCTTACGCCGTCCGACAGCTTCCACATATTCTCCTTTTGTTTTTTTTGTATCAATAGCCATAATTTTAGTTTGTAGCTAGTAGTTTATAGCTTGTAGGAAATACCATTATTTTACCATTCTCTGAATTATGAATGAATGCTGAATATTTTAATATCCCATAATTCCATTCGTATTTCAATCAAAATTCAAAATTGGAAATTGGAAATTCAAGCCTATCACTCATTAACTGCCAGGTTCTTCATCCGTACGGCTCGCAGTTTATTTCTGGGCAACATACCGCGTATTGCGATGCGAAACAATTCGCTGTATCCCTTTTTTGCTATCATATGCGGCATTGATGTCTCCTTCAACCCGCCTGGATAGCCTGAATACGCTTTATATTTTTTATTCTCCATTTTTTTAGGATGAATACTCGCCTTGCTGGCATTGATAACGGCAACCTTGACATCAACCGCAATGTTTTTTCGAAATGTCGGGGCGTTTTTCCCCATAAGCAAAGTCGCCGCCTCTGTGGCAACGCGACCTATACTCTTGTTTTCAGCGTCAATGGTATGTTCCTGCATAGATTAAGAGAATATCAGATATTAGAGCTTTTTTCAATATGACAATTTTTACGCTTGATTCTCCGCTTCCATTCGTATGTTCATATCCGCCAGCTGGTGGACTACACAAATTCTATGATAGCCATTTTGCTAGCATCACTCGCT
>CAYIHM010000043.1:0-5199 GCA_964363265.1 uncultured Candidatus Saccharibacteria bacterium | reverse complement strand
GGTCAGGAATATTTCTCTTGCCGCCGCAAGAGAAATTTCACGACCCTGGCTCGCGATTTCTTCTGCTGAAGAAATAACGCTCCGCCTTTCAATTCCCGACGCGAGCAAAGTCCTAGAGCCGTTCGGCACGGAGTAGGCCAGTTTGCTCGCTCCATCTCCACTCAAAAAACAAAAGCCCCTTTCGGGGCTAATGTTTTTGCGAGTGGAGATGGCGGGAATTGAACCCGCGTGCAAATGATGGTCTCTTAGGGGTCTACAAAGCGTAGTTCATTTTGTTCCGCCTATTGGCGGATTTAAGCCGATGGACTTTAAATGAACAAAATATACATCAGCCGGCCCTCTGTATCTTGAAATTATAGCGAGGAAATATAATTCCCAGCCCGAAAAATATTACGCCCGCGATTCTCTATCAGACATCAAGAACGCGGACGCCGGTGTTACGCCTAAAGCATCAAAGATGCTCGGCCAGCACTAAAAGTGCTTAGGCTAATGCGTATGCCGGAGCAAGGTCTCGCACTCCGAAATACGGAGAAACGAGAGCAGTTGCTTTCTTTGACAAGTTTGCACTTATCGTTTACGGCTTTTAGCGAGTTCCGTCCTCGGCTTCGCGCATAAGAGATGAAGTCACCTGTCGAGGCCGATCATCCCCCTAAAACACATCTTTGATGTGTTCGGGCGAGCATCGCTACTGCGATGCTTTAGCCATTACCAAGATACCGCTTAAGTATACTCTTTTTCTCCCGTGATCCCCAAAGGCTTTTTAAGAATCTTTCTCTGTTGAATGCAGTAGACTTATCGTCTATGTTTTCTTTGCGGATCAATACGAGCGGTCTTCGGTTTTTTGTTGCCAGCACATACCCACAGTTATGTCTTTCCAGTCGTTTCTCCATGTTGTTTGTACAACCAACATAAAGTTTCTTATCTTTTTTGCTGTAAAGAACATATACAGTGTAAGCCATGTTTTAGGCGAATGATCGATCAATATTCTTCTTTCAATGTTCTTCTGCTCTCGCGTTCGGTGTCTTTCTTTTTTATGCTTTCGCGCTTGTCGTACTGCTTTTTCCCGCGCCCGACCGCAATCTCAACCTTGATTTTTTGTTTTTTATTATACACCGAAACAGGTACTATTGTCAAGCCCTTTTTATCCTCAATGCCCGCGAGCGCGCGAATCTCTTTTTTTGCCAAAAGAAGCTTGCGGGGCCGCATCGGGTCGTAGTTCTTTGGCGTGTTGGCGGGCTGATAGGGCGGTATTTGCATACCGACGACGAACGCTTCCTCGCCTCGCACAATGACATACGCGCCCTCAAGAGAGCCCTGCCCATTTTTCAGCGCCTTCACTTCAAAACCGAGGAGCTTAATGCCAGCCTCGTGTTTTTCCAGAAATTCATAATTAAATCCAGCTTTTTTGTTGTGTATCAAGGCCATAGGAAGAGTATAGCGTATAAGATATGAAGTATGAAGCCCGGACCACCGCAGGCGAACACTTTGTTTTGCAGGTGTTTGATGTATAATGTCTCTACCGTAAAATCAAAACTATGGAGCTATTTGGGAAGAACAACAAAAAAATAAATGTGAAGAAAGGGAAGAAAAAAGCCCCTGTTTGGCAGCAGTTTGCGAGCAATATCGTAAGCGCGATACTTATTTTTATGCTGGTCATCGCGCTTTACGGTCTTATTACGGAAAATAAGAAAAATGTCGCGGAGATTCCACTTTCCGAAGTGGCAACGCTTGTAACAAAAGGAGAGGCCGAGAAAATACTTGTAGAAAGCGATAAGCTTACTCTCACGCTAAAAGGTGGTGAAGAAAAAATTTCAAAGAAAGAAACAGGCGTTGGGCTTGGCGAGACGCTCGCGAATTATGGTGTGACGCCGGAACAACTCGCGGCTGTAACGGTGGACATAAAAAGCGAATCAGGTTTCGGTTACTGGGTGCTCAATATTTTGCCATTTGCCATTCCGCTCGTTTTTTTGGTCGCGCTTTTCTGGCTCATCTCGCGGCAGGTGAAGGGTGCCGGAATGCAGGCGCTTTCATTCGGGCAGTCCAAGGCGCGCATAATTGACCCGAATGACAAAAATCAGCGCGTTACTTTTGCCGATATCGCAGGCGTGAAAGAAGCGAAAGAAGAATTGAAAGAGATTGTGGATTTCCTAAAAAACCCGAAAAAGTTTTTGGATATCGGCGCGCGTATTCCAAAAGGCGTGCTTTTGATGGGTGCGCCGGGCACGGGGAAAACGCTTCTTGCACGCGCGGTTGCGGGCGAGGCGCAGGTACCTTTCTTTATTATTTCCGGCTCGGAGTTTGTGGAGATGTTTGTCGGTGTCGGAGCTTCACGTGTTCGCGACCTCTTTAAGATGGCGAAGAAAGCCGCACCGGCAATTATTTTCGTGGATGAGATAGATGCGGTGGGGCGCGTTCGCGGCGGCGGGATGGGCGGCGGCAATGATGAACGGGAGCAGACATTGAACCAAATACTTGTGGAGATGGATGGCTTTGAGCCGAATGAAAAAGTGATCGTGATGGCGGCGACTAATCGTCCGGATGTCCTTGATCCGGCGCTCTCGCGTCCGGGCCGTTTTGATCGGCGCGTGGTATTGGAATTGCCGGATCGCGACGATCGTGAACAGATATTGAAGATCCACGCGGTGAAAAAACCGCTCGGTCCTGATGTGGCCTTGCGCGTGATTGCTGAGCGTACGCCGGGATTTTCCGGCGCGGATCTCTACTCGCTTATGAATGAAGCCGCTATTCTTGCTGCGCGCGAAGAAAGGAAAGAAGTAACACAATACGACCTTATTCGTTCCATTGAGAAGGTGATGATGGGCCCCGAGCGCAAGAGTCATTTGCTTTCAAAAAAAGAAAAGGAGATTACCGCGTATCACGAAGCGGGACACGCACTCGTTGCTAGCGTATTGCCGTATGCCGATCCTGTGCACAAAATCTCTATCATCGCGCGCGGGCACGCGGGCGGCTACACATTGAAATTACCGCTTGAGGAGAGACGTCTGCAGTCGCGTAAAGAATTTTTGGATGACATCGCTATGTCTTTGGGCGGATATGTGGCGGAGGGAATGGTGTTTGGCGACATAACAACAGGCCCGTCCAATGACTTGCAGGTGGCAACTGCGCTTGCGCGCGATATGGTTACGAAATATGGAATGTCAGAAAAAATGGGCCCCATAGCGTTGGAGGGAGCGGGAGGGAAGACGCTCTTTGGTCGTGGCCTAAATGAAAAAGAATATTCGGAAAGTGTAGGCGCGCAGATAGACGCGGAAGTATCAAAGATAATGAACGACGCGTTCGCGAAAGCGCGCGCCGTGCTTATGGAATATCGGAAAACGCTTGACGCCATCGCGGCAAAATTGATGGAGGCGGAAACCATTGAGCGCGAAGATTTTGAAAAGTTGCTTGTCTTAAATGGCATCGCGCCGAAGAAAGGGGAGGAAGAAAAAGTAGTTGAGGAAGTGGAGAAACGGATTGTGTAGACATATTTCTTGTTCAATTATTACACCGCGCCTTATCCACAGGATATTTCTCGTACCTTTGGTATACTATTTATATAGTAATATTTAAAGGTACGAATATGGCAAGAAGGAAAGACAAAGAAAAAGTATTAAAATTACGACTTGCAGGAAAAAGTTACGCCGAGATAAAGAAAATTACAGGCATAAGCAAAAGCACACTGAGCGGTTGGTTGCACAAATTTCCACTTTCACCGGAACAAATGAAAAAAGTCCGTGATTTCAATCCGCAAAGGATAGAGCGGTTTAGGAACACGATGAGAAAAAAGCGTGAGCAAAAATTGGAGACAGCATACAATCTGACCAACAAAGATATAGGATTTCTCACAGAAAGAGAGAAGTTTATCGCGGGGTTTTTTCTGTACTGGGGTGAAGGAGGAAAAACAAAGAGATCCACCGTTGCGCTTTCAAATACAGATCCAGCCATGCTCCGTTTTTTTCTGGAATGGCTCTCCATTTTAAAAGTGGAAAAAAAGAAAATAAAAATACGTCTTCAATTGTATTCCGATATGAATATTAGACGAGAAACACGCTTCTGGGTGAAAAAACTACGGATTCCAGAGAACCAGTTTAGAAAACCGTATATTAAAAAGTCGGAGAAAAAAGCGATATGGCACCGTGGTGGATATGGACATGGAACATGTATCGTTATTTTTGAAAATCAGGTAATGACCGACTATGTTCTTATGGGGCTCAGGCATTTCCGAAAAATGTATGGTGAACACCAGCCTTTACGGGAGGTGCAATAGGAATTAGTATCAGTATTGGAAGATTGAAAATTTATATCCGCCCATAGCTCAATGGTAGAGCAATTGCCTTATATGCAATTGGTTCCAGGTTCGAGTCCTGGTGGGCGGACATAGGTCTGCAGTTCAGTCCTTGTGAGCGACGAACTTATATCATAGGCATACCTTTGCGGTTCTTGGTTCGAGCCTGCCTGCCGGCAGGCAGGTCCTGGTGGGCGGACAATTTTACTCAAAATGCACCACCGCTCCGTTCGCGAGACGGGCGAGGAGGTTGCGAGTGATAATCGCAAAACATCTATTGCGGTATTTTTGTTTCTATATTACTATGCACAGTATGAAGAAAGTAAATATGGAAATTGAATTGCCCGTCTCCGTCTTTAGGGAGGGGTCCCATTTTGTCGCATATACACCTGCGCTTGACTTGTCTACTTCCGCTAAAACATATGAGGGCGCGAAAAAGCGTTTCAGCAATCTCATCCCCATTTTTATGGAAGAACTTATAAAGAAGGGAACTATGGATGAATATCTGGAAAGTTTAGGCTGGAGGAAAATACAAAAGAAGTGGTTACCGCCGGCCGTTGTCTTCCAAGGGCTTGAGAAAATAAGAATACCACAGGCGGTGTAAGTATTTTCATATGCCGAAAATAACAGCGACTTCGTGGAAGAAATTTGAAAAGTTTGTATTGTATGTCGGCTGTACATTTGAAAGACAAAAAGGAGACCACCTTGTGTACAATAGAAACGATCTGTTAAGACCGGTCGTGTTTCCCAAAGACAACAGCATACCGGTATTTATCATACGCAATAACCTGCGCGTCTTGGGCATATCCCACGACGAATATCTCAACATTTTAGAACATCTATAATTTACTCAAAATGCACGGTGGTCTTTTTTGAGGAGAGGCGCGCAGAGATGAGCGGGTAATTCGCAAGTG
>CAYIHM010000042.1:0-5439 GCA_964363265.1 uncultured Candidatus Saccharibacteria bacterium | reverse complement strand
ATATCAGTGACCGCCTAATCCATATGATTGCCGACGCGTACTTGTCCACACCATAAAATTTGACATTTCTGTGCTTTTCTAGTATTATTGTAAAACACCTATGCGCGATATGGTAAAAGCTATATACGCGCGGTAGGTAACAATATATGCAAAAATCATTCCAAAAAGCCGGCCAATGGGTCGCGAAAACGACAAAGAGCGAAATACTCCTTTGCGCTTGCGGCAATAAATACATCAAAACACGCAAGGGGCAAACGGCCTGCATAAAATGCGCGTGGGAAGTCGGGACGAAACGCTAACCAACCCTGAGCCGCGAAACTAATCTCATAGATCTTCCCATAGGTCCAACCTATGGGAAGATCTGGGAAATGGGGGATATCGTCTGTAACGTAACTCAAGCTATAGCTTGAGTTACGTTACAGATGCATACTTGCGCGACCATTTGCTGTTTTGCAATACTGTTTTGCAATACTGTTTCGCAATACTGTTTCGCAATTCAAGGCAACCGAGCTGTCTTTAGCACTACATTTTAATATTGCGCGAAGACTCGTCGTCATTTCTTGAGCTTGCAGTATTAATCTTTCGGTAGCCGATATACATCACGATGGCCGCAAGAAAGCCAAATAAAATTTGAAGTGAGATTGGCGCGCGCGAAGCATACGAGAAAACAATTGCGAACGGAATGATGCCGATGAAAGTCGCCAGAGTATACGCGCCAATATTCATTTTCGTAAAAAGCCCTATCGCATAACTTAAAATATCCACCGGCACCGCCGCGCGAAGAAATGCAACATTCCAAAATAAATACCCCCCGCCTAAAAGCCGTTCGTATTTTGAGATACTCTCAACATCTGCAAATCGCGCGATGATGGGCTTGCCAAAATACCGCGCGATGAGAAAAGCAATGATTGACCCGATAGTCCACGCAAAAACGCTCAACACAGCAGTCGTGAACGGCCCCCAAAGCGCCGCGGCAATCGGAATAATCGGAACTGTGCTTATCGGCGCGGCCACTGTCGCGAAAATGCCGGCAAATACGTAGACAAACATACCAGCCAAACCAAAGTCAAGATATGTCCCAATCTGCGCGGAAAACTCGCGCGCAAGAAATACTCCCGCAAAGAAAAGGGAGGCAATTATTACAATACCTGCAATCTCTTTTGGTTTCATCGGACGAACGGATTATCCATATCAAACACTATTCTTGGCGTGCCATTGTTTATCACATCTTCCGGAATACCATATCTTTCGGAATATAGAGTTCCGACGGAACAAAACCGCGCGGTATTCCAATCAAAACCTAATTTACCCGCAACATTTCGCACCGCCTCTTCCGACACACCCTCTACCTCAACAAACGGCTTCAAAAACGGCCATTCATCTATTGTTACCTCCGCGCTATCTAATGTCCACAACTCTCGTCTTGTTTCCTGATACGCTTTTTCTTCGCACCCGATAGTTTTCAAAAGCAATACGCCTTGCCCAAAATTATCTACAGTTATACAAATCTCTTTTTGGTTCTCAATTTTATTGCCGTCAACGATCTTGATGCTCATCGTTATTTTATTACCTTCATCGCGCACGCGCGCCCACCCGCCCTCCACTTCGCTCCCTTTAGGAAAATTGAACGTAATCCGTTTTTGCAAAAGTTCATGCCTTTCCAAAACAGCGCCCGCTGTTTTCAAACGCGCGCGTATCTCGTCTTTAACGATATCGGGAAAAGTCGCCTCATATTCTATTTGCATAATTATCTCGCGGGAGAGTACCGCGCCTTAATGAAACTAAACACGATGAAAAATAGGAAAAGAAATCCGATATAGAAAGGCCAAAGCATTAAATATGAAAAAGCGGCAACAGGCAAGACTGTTATAAGAAAAGACGAGTACCACGACCCTCCGGCGAGTACCGGGCCAAACCGCATCGGCATTATGCGCATCGTCATCAAAACCGCGTTTATGACAATGATGCCCAAAAACGTGCTCTCCATAAAATACACTGGTGTTGCCGTCGCGAGAAAATTTCCCTGATATGTCCATAGGGCGGCAAAGCCAAGAAGCGCGAGACTGATCAATGTCATTCCAATTCGTAACACCACATATACAATATGCATAAAACGGCGTTCAGACGCGTCTATCTCTCCATCAGCCAGAGCATTGATATAAAATGTAAGCGCGAAAGTGGACGCGCCGACGCCGAATGTCAGTCCGATATTATGCACTATTAGGATGAGCAATGTAAGCCATTCCATATAAAAAGTATACATCGCTTTCGTCAAAACGAAAAACGCCGCCCTCGCGGGCGGCGTTTTTCGTTCTCCAAAAATTACGAGAGATGTTTTGAAACGAGCTTTGTCATCTCAAACATATTCACCACAGCCTTGCCGCCGAATACTTTCTTAAGATTCTCGTCGGCGTTGATGTTACGCTTGTTCGCCGGGTCCTGAAGATTGTTCTTCTTGATGTACACCCAGAGAGCTTTCACGACCTCCGAACGCGGCATCGGCCCCTTTCCTACAACCATCGCCAATTCAGGGCTAATGGTCATCGGCTTCATAAATGCGGAATTTGCCTTTGGCATAATAAAATAAATTAGTTATTAAACGGTTATTTGAACGCCCCTTATTTATACCATATAGCTTTCAATCTGCACAGCCCCGGGTGTATATAACTCAAAATGCCCAATTTCAGCATCTATTAAGCACTCTATCGTAAAGCATTTTTCAATTCCAGCGCGCGCTCCAGAATCCTGTCGCCGATTTCGCCCCAGTCAAAATATTGCCTGTAGTCTGCCGGGTCAACCAATTTTATTTCCGTTACCGACCCTGCCGGGTCAGACACAAAAGGTCCGTATGGTTCCACCTTGCAAGCATAGCGAAGCTGGTAAATAAAGCTGTCATCTCGTGTGTCAATAACTTTTTGATATCCAACCGGCAAGCAAGATACTACTCTCATATTTGATTCTTCTTGAATCTCGCGGATTAATGTCTCCTCAAATTTTTCCCCTTGTTCTATAGTCCCGCCAATCAGCCCCCAAGCATTTTTCTTCCCCCCAAACCCTATAACAATTTCATCGCCATAAAAACAAACTCCATATGTCTGCCTGCACTTACCATAATCCAGATCGTCAAACGAGTCCGTATCTTGATACTCAAAGATATACAGGACTCCGCTTTTCCCATTATATTTTTCCGTAATGTGCATAGTCTAAATTGGAGTCTAAAACCCGAGAAGTGAGCGAAGAATCACGCCAATGGAGGCCGTCAAACTAGCCGAGTTTATACGCGATTGCGGGGCGCTTTCCATATTCGGAGGAGGCGGTTCTGAAGGTGGCGGCATACTGCCTGTCCCCTCGTACTGCTGGTATTGCTGTTGGTACTGCTCTTGATATTCCTGTTGATACTGTGAGTCTGAACGTTGTTCAAATTGTGACGGCATATTGGGAATGCCACCCGGAAAATATTGTGGGGGATTTTGCATCCGCTCCGCTCTTTCTTCTTTTCGTCCGTCCATCAACGGGCGAAAATTCGATGAATGTTCTTCGTAAAGCGCCCTGCACTCTTCCGGAGTCTTGCACGGCATCTGCCCCTGTGGCATTTCAAATCCTCTCTGTTCAATAGCGCGCTCTTGACCAAAATCGTGGCCGTTGCTTTCCGACGGAGGCGGACCAAATCCTTTACACTCATCGGGATGCTCACTGCAGTAGCGCATACACTCTTCCGGCCCATTACATCCGCCGGGACCGTCATCTCTCATCCCTTCAATTCCGTTCATTTCTCCACCATCTCTCATTTCCCCCATAAAATCCCTGACGCGCCCAGCCTCCTCTTCTGAAATGAGACCGTTTTGTACCGCGAATTCAAAACACTCTTTTTGGTGAGATGTATCCTCACAGTATTGCTGACATTCCTTGCCGCGACAACCACCCGGCCCCGTCGCGTTCATAAGTTTACGCGCCCGCATTGCTTCTTCCGGCTTGATGAATCCCTCTTGCTCGGCAAACAGAAGACATTCTTCCGAATGGTCGGCATTTTCACAATATGTTTTGCACTGCACGCCCTTGCATCCGCCGGGACCTTCCTTTGCCATCATAGCGCGCGCCCGCTCAAGGTCTTCCGGCGACATCAAGGTGTGCTCTTCAGCGAAGGCAAAACATATTTCCGTATTCCCTTCCTCATCACAAAACGCGCGACACTCATCCTTGGTACTGCATCCGCCCGGACCGCCGTTTTCCTCAACAGCGCGCATCGCACGCTCCTCATCAATTGATGGTTCGTCAACTTCAGGCCTAAACTCGCTCCGCTCCCGTATGCGTGTTTCCATTTCGGCGCGCGACGGAGGAGGCGTGAGTCCGTGGTCCTTCGCGAAAACGACGCACTCCTCGCGGTTGGCAGAATCAGAACAGTATGAACGACATTCACCGCCGCGGCATCCGCCGGGACCTACTTGCCCTGAAAATTTTCGCGCCTGTGCGACTTCTTCCGAGGACATCATCCCGTGACTCTCGGCGAAAGAAAAACATACTTCCGAATGAGCTGGGTCGTCGCAATATGTTTTGCACTCTGCTCTTGATGTACACCCGCCGAGGTCGGCAATTGGAAAAGTGATGCCCCGCTCTTCGGCGTAAGCAATGCTCGCCGCGAGCGCGAGAAAGAAAACAAACATAAGCGGCAAAAATATCTTTTTCGTCATAGCGATTATATGTGAAGTGCTAATATGATATTACAAAATATAGATTATTCAAACGGGTTAAACTTCACTCCCTCGTATGGGTTCGTTTCAATATTGCCGATTGCATTCTCGTTCACGGCAGAAGCTTGTTGTTCAGCGGCTTCGTTCACGGCTTTCTTGTATCCGGCATCATTGCCGAAATAATATCCTCCTGCCGCGCCAATGATGATGCCGACAAAAAGAGCAATGATAATACCGAGCGACAGTGTGTTTTTAGGTTCCATATTATAAATATAATATTAACTAATAAGCAACTCTAATAAGTATCTTAATTATACAGTATCTCAAACCTCTATGCCAAGCGATTTCGCACGAGCCAAGCCTGTCCCACATAGGTTAACCCGATGTATATAGGTTGATGTACACAAGTTGAACCTACTTTAGGAGTTCTTCAATCTTGCCGACTGTGTCTGGCAAAGCGTCCTCAATAACTCCATTCTCATAAAGATCCTTGGTTAGAGCTATACAAACTGAAATAGCTTCCTGTATAAGGAAATAGCCCTTGGTATCCCCATCACTAAAGGAGTATTCTCCTTCCTTTCATGGGCTCGGAAGCGACCCTCTAGCATACCCAGTTGATAACTAACACCATCGCTCATAAGTCGCCAATTGGGAGACTTAAAATTGATGCGCCTCAGAGTCCGAACCTATCTCAAACTTGGCTGTGTCTCCTGAACAAAATCCGAACTTTTTTCCAACAAAATCCCGATGT
>CAYIHM010000041.1:459-5443 GCA_964363265.1 uncultured Candidatus Saccharibacteria bacterium | reverse complement strand
TGGGTTTACGGACTTTTAGACTTCCCTGATACTCTACCCCCTGATCCGTTTAATATCAACTCCGATGCTCTGCAGGCGCTCTTCAATATTCTCATATCCGCGGTCAATGTTATAAACATTGTGTATGACAGACCGTCCGCTGGCGACAATAGCCGCAATAACAAATGCCAGCCCAGCTCGCAAATCTGGGCTTTCCAACGTCTTTCCGCGGAGCGGTGTCTTTCCTTTTATCATTATACGATGCGCGTCCATCAAGAGAACATCCGCACCCATAAGCCGCAACGATTCCGTATACGCAAGACGGCTTTCGTATATCGTCTCAAAGAGCAAACTCTCTCCTTTTGCCTGCGTGAGCAAAACAGTTATAAGCGCTTGCAGGTCTGTCGGAAATCCGGGATACTCGTGCGTCTTTATATTCACCGGCTTCACACCGCCGGCGGAAAATCCTCTCACAGTAACGCTTGTCTTATTGATATCAAGCGTCGCGCCTGCGCGACGAAGCACATCTATGAGCGACTCCAGATGCGCCGGTTCGCATTTGTCTATAATAAGTTTTTTCGCCGAGAGCGCGCCCAAGATAAGAAAACTTCCGGCGTCAATGCGATCCGGCATTATGGTATGTATGTTCCCGCGCGCGTGAAGCGGACCGTTGCCGCGGATTGTAATTGTCGTAGTGCCCGCGCCTGAAATACGCGCGCCGCATTTGTTTAGAAATTCCGCCATATTCGCAATCTCCGGCTCAAGCGCGGCATTCTTTATCACTGTTACACCCCTTGCAAGACAAGCCGACATCATAAGTGTTTCGGTGACTGTCACGCTAGACACGCGCAAAAATATGCGCGCGCCGACAAGATGCGCCCCTTTTCTTTTCACGATATACATTCCGTCTTTCACGCGCACCTCCGCTCCCATTTTCCGAAACCCTTCCAGAAACATATCAATTGGCCGCTCTCCGATAACGCATCCGCCCGGATGCGGAAAAGAAACGGCACCGAAACGCGCGAGAATGGGTCCCGTCAGCACCACGGCGGAACGAATCCTCTTTGCTATTGCCGTATCCAGTGCCGTCGCCGCGCGAGGATTTATCCGAAACCGGTACACACCCTTTCGTTCCTTTATAGCGATATGCCCAAGGTTAGTTAGAAGGTCGGCCATACGATGCACGTCCTCTATCTCGGGAATATTTGAGACGCGCATTTCATCTTTAAAGAGAATGGACGCGGCCATTATTTTTGTAGCGGAATTTTTCGCACCTCCAATAGTTATCGTGCCGGACAACTTTCGCCTGCCTCCAAGCCCTCTGATATGAAAGATGTCATTATTCATAAGCACTATAATACGGTCTTTTCGGATCTTTTACAAACTGCGCCACCTTTACCGATTGCTCCGCGCAGGCATCTTTATGCGGGACAGCAGCCGCGAGGTGTCCATTATAGATTTAGAGATAAAAGTGGGGTGCGTACCATTGATTTTTGTCTTCATTTTAGCTAGTATGATGCCAATGCAGCCGATGTCCATCAAGAAACGCCGATTCTATTTCTACACCCTGCTCGTGGTGTTTTTTCTCATTATTCCGATAATAATCCTATACACGAGCGGCTACCGCGTAAAGGGATTTCACCTCGTGGAAACAGGCGGCATCTATATCTATTCGCCAGAGGCAAATTCCATCATCTACCTTGATAATAATGAGGAGCACGAAACGAGTGTTTTTCAAAAAGATTATTTCGTGCAAAATCTTACACCCGGCACATATAGTGTTCTCATCGCAAAGGACGGTTTTTGGCCATGGATAAAAGAAGTGTCCGTGGAAGAACGCGTAGTATCGGAAGCAATCGCATTTCTCATTCCAAAAGACCCTGAAAGCGCGGTCATTCCGAAAACGACATCGGAGATAGTCGTAAAAAAGAACGGCGCAACAACCACGATTGAAAAGGCTAATCAGGAATACAAGGACGCGCTTCTTCTGTTTAAAATGCCGCCAGCGGGTGTCGCGACAACGACACTCTCGGGCGCATCTACCACGGAAAAAATATCCGGGCGCGGACGCGTCGGCCTCTGGCAGGAAGACAATCGTATCCTAGCGCGATGGCTGAAAGACGCGGATTCATTGCCAAATTATTTCTGCCGCGGAGAGATTTGCAATGATATGGTCATCGTTTTCAGTTCTCCCGATAAAATCAGGAATTTTGACTTTTACCCCGGGCGCGAGGATGTGATTTTGCTCGCCGTGCAAACCGGCGTGTACGCCATTGAAATAGATACGCGCAAAGCGCAAAATTTCCAGCCGGTCTACAAAGGTGCGGACCCAAAATTTATTGTTTCCGGCAATACGCTGTACATCAAAGACGGTGATAATATCTTCCGCGTTGCGATCTGAAATTTTGAATAAGCATTTTAAATAAGCAAGTTTAAAAAGACCCATTTTTACGCTACAATATGAATATGAAAGAAACCAATTCGGATACCGATGGAGGTATTTATATTGTTTCCGTGTATCCGCTCTCACGAGGGGCTGGAAAAGACCAACTTACATATTTCACGGCAAAAAGGGTGTCTCCGGGTGCGCTTGTTTCAGTGCCTATTCGCAACAAAACAACGGACGCTATTGTCGTGTCCGTAAGGTCGGCGCATATTTCAAAATCAGAGCTCAAGGCGGCTTCGTTTTCCATAAAAAAAATAGTGGCGGTTAAAGCGGAGGATTTTTTCCTTCCCTCATTCGTGGAGGCAGCCGAGGAAACGGCACGGTATTTCGCTACGCACGCCGGAGCCGTTCTTCACTCGCTTGTCCCGCAGGCGATACTTTCCTCGTCAAAATCCATTGCCGGCAAGACAATGGAAATTAGCGCAAAAAAAAGTCCGGACTCATCCGACCAGACAAGCACGGCTGAGCGGCAGACAGGTTTCAAACAGCAAGCGCTCCTTCTGCAGGCGGAGGACGAAGAACGGATCTCAACGTACAAGAGTATCATCCGTGAAGAATTCGCACGCCAATCTTCCGTGTTTTTCTGCGTACCGGAATTGAGCGAGATAGAGCGCACGAAAGAAACACTCGCGCGAGGCATTGAGGAATACACATACGTACTTCATAGCGGACTGACAAAAAAGCAAATCGGCGATATGTGGGAACGCGCTCTAAAAGAGGAGCACCCGGTACTCATAATTGGCACGGGTACTTTCCTTTCGCTCCCGCGTACTGATATAAGCACTGTTATTTTGGAAAAAGAAAGCTCGCGTTCGTACAAATCATCAGCCCGGCCATTTATTGACATACGGACATTTGCGGAAATTTTCACGCGCCGCCGCGGAATTCGCTTTATTATGGGAGATATTCTTCTGAGGCCGGAAACCATATTCCACGAAAAAGAGGGGCGGTACACAGCCATTTCACCGCTTAAGTTTCGCGCCCTATCCACCGCCGATCAAACGATCGTGGATATGACGAAATATACAGAGAAATTCGGCGACAAAGAATTCCGCCTCGTAAGCGACGAGCTCGCGCTTCAGATAAGTGATGCTCGGGAGAACGGCGAGAATATATTTATCTTAACGGCTCGGCGCGGTCTTTTTCCGCTCACAGTCTGCAACGATTGCGGTAATACGGTGCTTTGCTCGCGTTGCAGTGCGCCGACCGTTCTGCATAAAAATACCGGCAATGTACCTGCGCAAGATGGCCTGCCAACTGCGACAAGTACGGTGCAGGCGGGAAAAAATATTTCACTATGCCACAAATGCGGCAAAGTGGAAGAAGCTATAGATCGATGCTCTGTGTGCAAGGGATGGCGATTGGCGACGCTCGGCATCGGCATTGCGAATGTGGAGGAAGTGCTCAAAAAAAAATTCCACGGCATAAAAATATTCCGTCTTGACCGCGATATAGCAACAACGCATAAAAAAGCGCTTGAGATACGAAACAAATTTTACGCCACGCCGGGGAGTGTTCTTCTGGGTACCGAAATGGCCGTAGCATACCTCACAAAAGAAATTGCAGGTGTCGCTGTGCTTTCCGTTGATTCACTTTTCACCATTCCGGATTTTCGTATCAATGAACGAGTCTTCACTATGCTGTTGCGCCTGCGCGGACGCGCCGCCAAACACTTCCTGATCCAGACACGCGATATGGAGAACAGGATATTTGATTATGCCACTAAAGGTAATATGGCGGACTTCTATCGTGAAGAAATAGCAGAGCGAAAAATATTGGGTTATCCGCCGTTTGCGACGCTTATCAAATTCACGCTTGAAGGGAACAAGCTGGCGGTGGAAAAAGAAATGGAACGATTATCGGGCATTTTGAAAGAAAATGAAAATGAGCCGGCTGTATTCCCCGCTTTCATTGCGACCGTCAAGGGGAAGTATCGGATGAACCTCTTGCTAAAATTGCCCGCGGGACAATGGGTGGATGAAAAATTGCTCGCTATCATCCGCGGACTTTCTCCCGCGTTCGCCGTGCGCGTTGACCCGGAGGATGTGCTGTAAAATACCTTGAATTGCGAAACTCAATCATAAAAAAGATGGGATATACAAAATAAGATGAGAATAAGATGTTTTCAAAATGTTACACATTTCCGCGGTCGCGGAAATGTGTAACATTTATAAATTACAAAACACTAACCGGTGTTTTATCGTTCAGGGTAAAATAGCTTATGGCTTTATTTGACGTCTGATGAAAGGGGCGCCACAGGCGCCCCTTGCATATTGATCTTTTCTCCGAATTCTTTTTCCGGCTATACATACATTCAACCCTATAGGATTAAATGTATGATACTAAAACCTTTTGTGATACTAAATATATCCGCAATAGCGTTATTGTCCACCCTCCACCACACATAGGGTCGCATACGGCGCTATGAGGTGAAGTGCGTTGGCGAATAATTCACAAGCAAAGCAAAAAATAAAAAAGAAGCGGTTGCCGCGCGGGGGGGCCAAAGATGATGGTTTGGTGAAGCGGGCCCCCGGTCCGCGGCCACGCTATGACTTTAGA
>CAYIHM010000041.1:0-449 GCA_964363265.1 uncultured Candidatus Saccharibacteria bacterium | reverse complement strand
AAAAAACCCGCGCGCCCCTACGGGTCGCGCAAAAGATGATCGTTTCGTTCAGCGGCCACGAGTTCCGCGTCACGAATTTGCATTTCCAACAGGCATTCGGCGAAAACCTTGTCTTTACCGCCTCTTGCCCTTTTTTTGCTATTCGCGCGCCGTCTGCGCGCAAATTCCTCGCCTATTCTTGACGCATGGACATCCCAGTCCGTCAGGATATTGTTTCTCCGCATCACTTCCCTGAACGCGGGATAAAACTCCATCCCTGCGGCGAGATTCACGCCAATCTCCTTTTTCAACCGGGTATAGTCCATACACACCTCCGCAATGTACAAGTTTGTATTAAATGCTAATTGTAGAACATTGGTTTGTCAATACGCTCCTTTTGTGGCATAATTTCGCGTATGAAAAACATCGTGGGGAAAGACTCCCCTATCTTACGGGAAATAGCGACAGGG
>CAYIHM010000040.1:0-5783 GCA_964363265.1 uncultured Candidatus Saccharibacteria bacterium | reverse complement strand
TGTAGAGGGCGACATTCAGGCCCGGGTCGTTGCGCTGTGAGGAATGCCAGAACGCGAATAAGTCAGTATCACGGCCGACTATTTCGCCGAAAAGCAAGGCATCATATTTACGCGGGCGTATCACATTTTGGTTCAGGTCGCCGGCTTCAAATATTTTTATTTCCACATCTGCTCCAAGAGCGCGCCATGTGCCGCTCACCATCTCCGCGACACTTTTGAGTTCCGCAACATTCGGTATAGAGAGAGAGAAGGAGAGACGCTGTGTCGTTTTTTTCACCCTTTTCTCGTAAATGCCGCCTTTACCGAGCTTCCAGCCGTTTTTTTCCAGAATACCGCGCGCTTTTTGCAATTGCTCCGCATTGGCACTCGGCATATTTTCTTTTGGCGCCGTGTAGCCAAGTGAGCCGGGAGGAATCGGTCCGTCTATCGCCGTGCCGTATCCGTAGAGTATCGTTTCAATTATTGCCGCGCGGTCCACAGCAGTATCCAGCGCTGTGCGCACCGCGCTGTCGGTGAATATTGGCGCTTGATTTTGATTGAAGAATACTCCAAACACGCGCGGCAACGGAGAACGTATTATTTTGTCTCCTTTTTCTGACAGCTCATTTGCCGTTTGCGGAGAAATGGCGTTCAGACTTTCTATGTCTCCATTGGAGAGAGCTGACGTGAGCTCCTCTTCATTTGCGTAAAACTTGATGGTCATATCATTAATATACGGACGTCCAAGCGTAAAGTCCTTGAAAGAAGAGAGGTTATAAGAAACAGGAATGCCGGATTTATCGCGGGTTATATTTTTCACGCGATACGGCCCAGACCCCACCGGTTCAATGTTGAATTGGCTGAAATTGAATTGTTCAATACTTACATTGTCCCAAATATGTTTTGGCAAGATACCGAGTGTAGTATTTCCCAAAAATGGAGCGTACGGCTGTCTGAGTGTAAATCGTATCTCGCGATCTCCCATTTTTTCCACCGCTACGCCGTCCCAATTGGCGCGCTTTGGGCTTTTCAGAGCGCTGTCCTCTGCCTTGGTTATTGTGAAAATCACATCATCAGCCGTTACCGGAGTTCCATCATGAAAGACCGCCGTATCTTTGATGGTGAATGTATATACGAGACCGTCGTCTGATATTTCATAGTTTAGAGCAAGGTCGGGAATGAGTGTTCCGCTCGCGGTGGCGCGCATAAGGCCGGAATATGCGAGGAGCGTAAGGTCTCTGTCGGCATCTGAGACAGCGATAAGCGGGTTGATAAAACGAGGAATTCCGATTATACCTTCAGTGAACGACCCTCCATAGGCAGGGACTTCAACCATAAACGACTCGTTGATATTCCATATAATGAGCGCGAAACTTATGATAAACGCCCAAAGCGCTATGAAAAAAGCCACGCGTTCTTTGCGGGAAAAAGAAGCGATAACTTCTTTAATATGCCTGAATAACGCGCGGACTCGCTCGGTGATTTTTAAAAAAACGTTTTTCACTGTGTTTGAGAAGTAGAATGGTTGTTGGTTTTCTCCATTTATAAAACACAACAAGTTGGGCTTGTGTGCCGAATATTATATGACGAGCGCAGTAAACGCGGAAATAGCAAAAAGTATCGCAATTATGATAGTTGCGTTGAAGAGTATTTTCTCAGCGCCTCTGCGCGTATGGAATCCAGATTCACTATCTGCTCCGCCGAACGCGCCGCCGATGCCAGCCGCCGTCTGTTGAAGAAGGATGGACGCGATGAGGAGTACGGAGAGTGTTATCTGCGCGTATGGCAGTATCTTTGCTATTAGCTCCATTTGAAAAGTAGTATATCAGAAGCGGTGAATAAATGCAAGGCAACGCTATGAAGTATTATTTAGTGCCGTTCATTGGTGTGCGGGTACATACATTTCGTTCTATAGGGTCAAATGCCGGACTATTGACGGACGTGCGACGTCCGTCAGGTGAGACTTCATTTCCACAGATGGTAATCTTTGTTTGTGCGGATTTACCATTGACACTTATCGCGGTAGAAGTATAATTTTTTTACTTTAAAATTTATCAGTCCAAGGCCTAATCTGTGTTATACTAAGTGTTATGAGTAACAAAATAAAAATTACGCCGCTTGGCGACAGGATTCTTTTGAAGCCGTTGACGGCCGATGGGGGAAAGAAAACAAAGTCTGGTATTATTATTCCGGAAACAGTGAGCAAGGAAAAGCCGGAGCAGGGGAAAGTGATTGCGGTAGGTCTCGGGCGCGTGACGGATGAAGGTAAAAGAATTCCCATCAGCGTCAAAAAAGGCGATACCGTCTTATTTGCAAAATACGCGCCCGACGAAGTAAAAATAGACGGCGAGGAATATTTCATTATTTCGGAGTCAAGCATTCTTGCGGTTATTGAATAAATAGAAGATACAAGATATGCGAATCTTATGCAGAAATAATTGCACATAAGATAGACCGCCGGTATTCGTATTCATTAGTATCATTCGTACGATTGGCATATTAGTATCTTTAATTACACTATGAGCAAAATCATAAAATACAATAGAGAGGCGCGCGAAGCTCTGCAAAGCGGGATCAATAAGGTTGCGGACGCCGTGCGCATTACAATAGGTCCGCGCGGGAGAAATGTCGTGCTGGAAAAAAGTTATGGAAGTCCGATGATAACGAATGACGGTGTTTCCATTGCAAAAGAAATTACGCTTTCCGATAAATTTGAAAATATGGGTGCGGAGATTGTGAAAGAAGTTGCAACGAAAACAAATGATATGGCGGGCGACGGCACGACAACGGCGGTCATTCTGACTCAAGCGATCGTAAATGAGGGAATGAAGCAGGTAACACTGGGCATCAATGCCATGGGGATCCGATTGGGCATTGAGGCGGCGGCAAAAGACGCAGTCATCGCGCTAAAGAAAATCGCAAAGCCGATCAAAGAAAAAGACGAGATTAAACAGGTTGCGACCATATCTGCGGAATCGGCCGAGATTGGTGCGATCATCGCCGACACGATAAACAAGGTGGGTAAAGATGGAGTGGTGACGGTTGAAGAATCGCAGTCATTCGGTATTGAGTCGGAGGTTGTGGAAGGTATGCAATTTGATAAGGGATATGTGTCGCCGTATATGATCACGAATGCGGATCGTATGGAGGCGGAATACAAAGACGCGGCAATCTTGATTACGGACAAAAAGATCTCTTCCATTCATGATATTCTTCCGCTTTTGGAAAAATTGGCGCAGAGCGGACGCAAAGAACTTGTCATTATCGCCGATGATGTTGACGGTGAGGCTCTCACGACATTTGTGGTGAATAAATTGCGCGGTGCATTTTCGGTGCTCGCGGTGAAAGCCCCGGGTTATGGCGATAAGAAAAAGGAAATCCTTCAAGATATTGCGATTTTGACCGGCGGAACGCTTATCACGGAAGATGTTGGCACAAAACTTGAAAGTGCCGATGTTTCAAAACTCGGCCGTGCCGGAAAGGTGATCGCGACGAAAGACAGCACAACGATCGTTGGCGGTAAAGGGAAGAAAGCGGCGATTGACGCGCGCGTAGGCGCGCTTAAAAGTGCGCTGGAAAGTGCGGAAAAATACAGCCGCGACGCTCTCTCCGAGCGTATCGCGAAACTTTCAGGCGGGGTCGCGGTTATCAAAGTTGGCGCCGCGACGGAAACCGAAATGAAATATCTTAAATTAAAGATTGAAGACGCGGTGAACGCAACGAAAGCGGCAATTGAAGAAGGAATCGTCCCAGGAGGCGGCACGGCACTGGTGAAGGCGGCCGCAATCGTGCGCGCAAAAAAACCACAGCATGGAATGGAGAGTTTCAAAAAAGAATTTGACGTGGGCGTGGAGATTCTTTTGAAAGCGCTTGAAGCGCCAATTAGACAAATCGTTGAGAATGCAGGCAAGGATGATGCGGCAGTTGTCATTGAGCATATCAGGAAGAGCAAAGGACCTGCGGGGTATGACGCGCTCAAAGACGCAATGACGGATGATATGATCGCGGCGGGAATCGTTGATCCGGTGAAAGTGACGCGAAGCGGCGTTGAACACGCGTCATCCGCGGCGGCGATATTGCTTACGACGGAGGTGGCGGTTGCCGAGGAGCCGAAAGAAGAAAAAGAGAGTGGCGGCGGTATGGGCGGCGGGATGGGGTATTGACCATTAATTCCTAATCTTTTATTTTTAACACTTAATCCATTATTTTTAACAAAAAACAGTATAGTAAATGCGCTGGTGGACGAAGGTCGCCAGCGCATTTACCTTATGATTGCTTAATGAGTTTTCATTTTATCACGTAACTCAAGCTATAGCTTGAGTTACGTGATAATAAACAAATGCACAAAGAATGGTTGTTTGATTTTCGTAGAAAACAGCGCCCGAGACCTGCCGGTCTCGGGCGTTTTGATGCTTATTTTTTGTACTTGCCTCCGTACTTCTTTTTTCTCTTCTGAATTTTTAGGACTCCGAGATGGTGCAGGTGTCTCACCACGCTCATAAGCTCAAGCGGGGCGCGGCAATCCACGCACGCGTGTGGGTACGGATCGTCGCCGGAAATTTCCACGCGCAGTACCGATGCGCACCCGGTACAACGGAACTGGCACAGCATATTTGTGTCGTTCCTTTTCCGCCCCACCTCTCCGAGCTTTGCGGACATATTTATTCCGAGTAAAGCACTCATCTTGCACCTCCTCCCGTACACATTATCGAGTTGATTTCTCGTGTCGGGAATACAAAATGCTTTCCGCAGACACAACGGTGTTCTTTTCGCGCTTCCGCAGATGTCAGCAAACTTACCCACACACCTTTTCCGTCGGGGCAAATTACTACAAAAGCGGTTTTCACGTCCGTATTTGAATATATCATAATATCCTCATCCTCTGACGGCTGTTGGGTTGAACATTGGCGTAAAAACAATATCTCCCTCAAGATTATTTCCTTATTGGAAAACTGTCAAATATGCTATACTGTATGAGATTAACAGGTAATATTTATAATATGTCATCCTTATATATCATTCTCGCCGCTATCGTAGTTGTCGTCGTATGGATTATTTTCGCGTATAACGGTTTTGTAAAGCTTGTTACTCGCGCCAAAGAAGCGTGGGCGGATATTGATGTGCAATTAAAACGGCGCTATGACCTTATCCCGAATCTTATAGAAGCCGTGAAGGGATATGTGAAGCACGAGCGTGAGACACTTGAGAAAGTAACGAGCGCGCGCGCAAACGCTCTTTCCGCGCAGAGCGTTGCCGAGCACGGGAGGGCGGAGAATATGCTCACAGACGCGCTCAAATCTTTGTTCGCTGTTGCCGAGGCATACCCCGACCTAAAAGCGAATACAAACTTTCTTGAACTTCAGCGCGAACTCTCCGACACGGAGAATAAAATTCAAGCTTCTCGTCGTTTCTATAATACAAATGTGCGCGATTTAAACATCAGCGTTGACTCATTCCCATCCAATCTTATCGCAAGCGCGTTTAAATTCGCGAAAATGGAATTCTTTGAATTAGGCGAAGGCGAAGCGGCGGCAAAAGAGCCTGTGAAGGTTAGTTTCTGATCATATATTCCGTATGGCCGATATGGAAAGGAACAATATAAAAATCGTACGCGACGCAATCTCGCTTCAAGATGTTCGGAAAATTGCCGAGCACTGGTATGGCACGATAGTGAAAGGCGTTGTAGATGTGAAGCGCAAAGTGATTGCGCTCGGTGGAGAATGGCATATGGATGCCAACGTCGTGCTTCTCGCCGATGGGTCGGCGCAAGAAGATCTTTGGGGTTTCAACATATATCCCGATGA
>CAYIHM010000039.1:0-5981 GCA_964363265.1 uncultured Candidatus Saccharibacteria bacterium | reverse complement strand
TGCCCTCGGTAGGAATCGAACCTACATTAGCGGCTTAGAAGTCCGCAGTTCTATCCATTGAACTACGAGGGCTGAAAATACAAACAACATACAACCTACAACTTACAACAATTATTGGTGCCTGTTAAGGGCGCGGCATTTTAGGAAATGTCTTCCGCCAAATCCACTATCGCGAAGGGTCGGCGGTATCAATACCGTTTTCCTTCAAAATCTCAAGTTCCTTCACTTTTCCTTCGTAATACACGACTACATCGTGAAGCATCTCCGCGCTTATAATCTTTGTTCCGCCGCTTTCGGCAACATATGCGCCACTATTTTCGTCAGCATTAAAAAATACGTACATAGCAGACCCAATCGCAACGCAGTATAAGAAAAACGTTATGAAAAGGAGTACGCGCCAATCAAGCTCAGGACTGCGTTCCTGTTTCTCGCGCCATTCTTTCTTTGCCGGCCGTATGTATTTTTTTATGAATGAGAAGTCCATATTTTTCTTTATTCAATAAAACTAAGTACGCGTAATGTAAACTCCCCCTCCCACGCTTTTTCACTTTTTTTGTCGTTCTCATTTTCACTTCTTTTAAACGACATTTTTATTATTTCTATGCTCATCGGAATTGTCTCCGCGAGAGAAAGCATATACGCCACGCTCTCCCACGACCCTGTCGCCTTAAAGGAAATTTGCAACGTCTTCGGCTCCGTGTTTATCACATCAACTGACGAAAGTTCAACGGATGCCCCGCTACGCCTGCCGAGAGACTCTATATACTCAATAAAACCGACGACATCGCCACCCGAAACGAAATAGCGGTCCAATGATGCCCTCTCTTTAGCGGTATCGGTGACCAAATGACGCAGAGTATTTACGTTTTGCTCACGGTGCGTGTCTTCTTCCAGCTGCGCATACAAAACACGCACGGAAGCACCCTTCTTTTCTATCACAAATAGCGCAAGCCCATACAAGATGCCCGCGATGATAACGAGCAAGATTGAACATGCGAGTAGCAAGAGTGTCCTTTTTTTAATATGTTCAAGATATTTCATATGCTCTCTTTATTTTTTTACTCCAATCTCGAGTGAAAATTCAATATCTCTATCCTTCACAAAGTTGGACACTGGAATTTCAACGCGTTCAAAATACGGTTCCTCTTCCAGCGCCTTTACAAAACCGCGAAGAACTTCCCTGTCTTTCGCCACGCCAGAAACACGAACAATTTTCGCTCCGTTTATATTTTTTTCGTACGTAATACCAAGTATGGAAATACTCCCGCGCCGCGCCGTAATAGGCGTTATTACGTTTTCAAATATATCAATATCGTCCGCGCCCTTTTTTAATATTGCAAGTTTTTTATTCGCCATATCCAGCTCCGAGGACAATTCATCATACGCGCGTGCCTGCTCTTCCAAAATGGGCGTACCAAGAATGAGCGCGATGGACCCTTCTTCCAACAAAAGAGAGGTGTATGACGGTATAAGCATAATGATTCCGGCGCTAATCGCACTTCCAAAGAGAGTAAGCGCGGCCACAATAAGACGCGCGTGATATTCGCGAGTGATTTTCTTTTTCTCATCTTGTGGCAAAAGATTCATCATACTATTGTCTTGACTGCGGGCTGTTTACGCCATCACACATTCCGGTTAGCGCAAGCCCTATTACCGACGCGTATCCGAGAGCGCGATGGTACGATATCTCGGGTATCCTGTCGTCAAACGAGCAAACGTTTACCCACGGATTTGCAACCTCCACATTTATTCGCAATCCAGCGGAAAGGTATTCCCGAAGCCCTTTCAGGTTGGCGCCACCGCCGGAAAGAAATATCCCTTTTATTTTTCTGCCGTCTCTTTCATTTTCACGATGCGTGTGCCAATAGATATGAAGTTTGTTGACTTCGTCGCGTAAAATGGACAACGATGACATCGCGGCGCCGGAAAAATCCTTATCACTTTCGCTCTTTGTGACACCTTTTTCATTTTTCATCCGTTCCGCGTCCGCAGTATTCACTGAAAAATATTTTTCCACCGCGAGCGTTATCATATCGCTTCCCACGTCAACAGTGGAAGCAAACCGCACAATTGATTCACTTACTACCGAAATGCCTGTACGCGTCCTGCCGAAATCAAGAATCATATATGTTTCCATATCTTCATTTGGTATCACTGCTCTCGCTATTGCCTGTGCTTCTATTTCAAATGATACTGGCGTAAGACCTGTTCCATCAAACAAGGACGTGTATTCGGTAATTTCTTTTTGCGAAAGAACGGACACGGCGACGCTGAGATACCCTTGCTGTGTAGCTGACTCTCCTATTACTTTATAATCAAAAACGGCATCACCAGCGGGAACCGGCACATATTCCTCCAATTGGAATAATATGCTATCGCGTAAATCCCCCCCTTCTGGGTTTGGCACATCCATTTTTGCCATATACGCCCTCTCTTCAGGAAGCGACACGCGCACAAATTCAAGTTTGTTTTTTTTCTGAAACGCGGAAAGAATGTCTTTGAGTTCTTCCGAGCGTTTTATCTTTCCGGAAACAATCACGCCCGGCGGTATTTCCGCTTCTCCGTGACTCATCACGGAAAGGTCATCACATTTATTTGAAAACGTAAGAAAACGAACGCGCCTGTCAGAAATATCAAGACCCGCGGCAGGCATACGCAGGAAAGCCGGCGCCGGAAACATTGCGGAAAATTTTTGTGCGATACTCATCCTGTTTATTATATCGCGTTAGCAAAGAGAACAAAAGAGACTTTTGTATATCCGCGCATAATCTCACTTTGTCACATTTACCGCGATATTTATTTGCGAGCTCTGTAGAATTCAAGCGCTATGGGAAGAAAGGAAACAACGATAATACCAAGCGCTATCGGCACGATATATTCTTCAATACCCGGAATGGCTGACCCGAGAAAATAGCCGAGGAGAGTAAGCCCTGCTCCCCACGCCACACCGCCGACTATGTTGTAGCGAAGAAACAAAAGATACGGCATATTCCCGACACCGGCCAATATCGGCGTGAATGTGCGCACCACAGGAATAAAACGCGCGAGTACCACTGCGCGGGGTCCATATTTCAAATAAAAAAGACGGGTGCGCTCAATATGCCGTTTGTTGAAGAAAAACGAATCCTCTTTCGTGAAAATCTTCGGCCCCACTTTCGCGCCAAACCAATATCCGACACTATCTCCGGCAATAGCGGAAACGACTATGAGAGTCGCGAGGACACGGATGTCAAAAAATCCCTGCGAAGCGATGAGGCCGGCGGAAAAAAGCAAACTGTCGCCGGGGAAAAAGAAGCCGAAAAAAAGCCCCGATTCGGCAAACACAATAGCGCACAGGCCGATGTACCCGAATGTTGTTATGAAAAGCGGTATGTTTGGGTGCAGAAAATCAGAAAATTGCATATATACGCGCAATTACTTTACCGCCGTTCCGGGCGGAATATTTTTTTCGCCCGGCTCCATAGTATAGAGAAAATTATCTCCTACGGCGTAAAGTATCATTCCTCCACTTTCAATACCTTTGATAATTCGCGGTGCGAGATTTACCAGCACCGGTACTTGGCGCCCAACCAAAACTTCCGGTGCGGGAAAATGTTCGGCAATCCCCGAGACGACTTGCCTGTCCTTTTCTTCTCCGGTATCAACCATCAGGCGTAAAAGCCGGTCCGCACCCTCCACCTTTTCCGCGGAGGTAACGGTGCCGATGCGAATATCTAGTTTATCAAAATCACTAAATGAAATAACTTCTTTCATAAATTATGAATGTTGTCCTCTGTCTAAAAACGACTGCAAAATGAGCGCGGCGGCGGAAGCATCTATGTCCGCCTTCTTGCCTTGAATGTGCTCCGCTTGCGCGGATGTCATAAATTCCGGTTCAAGATATATCGGTAAACTCGTCGCGTACGCCAAACGTTCCTTGAAAAGCATAATGCCGTCCAAGAGCGGGTTGGGATTATTTTTGTAATCGCGAGATTCTCCAAGCACGATGCCTTGCACTTTTTCATCACTGCACATCTCGGTAATACTGCCGAGCAAATAAGTGTCATTTGGAAGTACCGTTTTGGGGAAAGCCATACGCCCCTCCTCATCGGACACGGCAATTCCAACGCGCTTTGTGCCATAATCAATACCAATCAATCTTCTGTTCATACTTACAGCATAGCACTCTCAGGGTAAAGAAAAAACAGCCTTTTAATTTTTCCCATTTTTATCAAACACTCGGTGTTTGATAAAAATACAGTGCTTTATTTAGCGACTTGTATATGCGGGTATAGCATTTGTTATCTTTTGAAGCAACGAAGCGAATTTTTCGTCGTCCGGCTCCAGAAGTGTCATACGAAAACCGGACAGGTCGGAATTAAAGCCTGAAAGCGGTACGACGCAAACACCGACAGATGCCATCAGATAATATGCAAATCGTTTATCGGGAGAAATATTTTCAGTGATGCTCACAATGTACTCGCGTACAGCGTCATTTTCTATCGGCAGTGTTTGCGTGTTTCCAATAGTCCAGTTTTCAAATACGACTGACATATAAAATGCTCCTTCCGCTTTTGGCGCTATGATGCCGGGAACAGCGCGTAAGGCGTTGTATGCATACTCAGCGCGCCTACGATAAAACTCCGCGCGTTCTTTCAAGTGTTCTGCGTAGCGCGAATCAGAAAGTATCTTCGGAAGCGCTTTTTGCGGCAGTGTCGTGGAGCATACTTCCAGCTGTTTCGCGTCCACAAGTGTTTTCACATAGCGCGCAAAAAACGGGTCCTTGTCCTTATTATATATTTCTATCCAACCGCACCGCGCGCCGGGCCACGGCACCTCTTTGGAAAGTCCGCGCATTACGATAGCGGGGATGTCATTTCCTATAACATCATACAAAGATGTCATCGGCACGCCACCATACACGATATTCGCATAGACCTCATCCGATATGAGAAAAAGGTCATACTGCCGTGCGATTGCCACAATCTCTTCAAGCACACGGCGTGGATACACCATACCTGTCGGATTGTCGGGATTGATAATAAGAATGCCCGCAACAGACGGATTGTATTTCACTTTGTTGCGGATGTCCTCAATGTCGGGTAGCCAATTGCGCTTCGGATTTAAATTGTAAGTAATGTGATGCGCGCCGGCGTGCGCGCCCTCAGCGGAAGAATGCGTGGGGTACGCCGGATTCGGTCCGATAATCCGCGCGTTCCTGTTTAGATATGTATACACGATGGAAATCGCATCGCCAAGGCCATTGAAAAAAAGAATGTCTTCGGGGTCAAGCGATGCATTGTGGTCTCTTTTGCGCATTTCTGAAATAAATCGGCGCGTTTCCAAAAGACCTTTGGTCGGCGAATACGCGAAACTGCTATCGTCATTTCGTATCGTATCCGTAAGAATATCTTTCACCCAATCCGGCACGCGCGCCCCTTTGCTAATGGGATCGCCGATATTTTCCCACGTGATCGGCACGCCCAAAGATTCCAGCTTCTTCCCAACCGCAACAATCTCCCGTATTTCATACGAGAGTTCATCTGCCCCTGGATGTACGATATTCGTGCGCATAGTATATCTACAACATACCGCCAGCAAAATAAAAAAGCAAAGGGGTTAAGCGAGGGGGCAGAAAATGCAGGAGGAGAACACCGTGAAGGGGCGCCTTCGGCGCCCCTCCATCCACTTGTGTCCGTATTGTCCTACAAGCCATAAGCTGTTTACACTCTATACTCCGGCTTATTTATCCATTATACTTCTCCATATATGGAACTGCTTCAAACATATCCCTCCGTCATAATTGCAATACTTGTCCTATGGGTACTGCCGTGGAAGGGATACGCGCTGTGGCTTTCCGCGCGCAATACGCACAAATGGTGGTTCATCATTCTTCTTTTGGTGAATACGCTCGCAATCATGGACATCATCTATATTTTCGCCGTAGGGAAAAAGAAAAAAGAGCTACTGGACGAAACGGTATAAAAAGCGCCACGGTTTTC
>CAYIHM010000038.1:2481-6055 GCA_964363265.1 uncultured Candidatus Saccharibacteria bacterium | reverse complement strand
CGCGCGCTCCGCGCGCGGCGCCTGTTTCTTTTCCTTCGCCTTTTTCGCCACTTCCGCCACCACCCCCGATTTCTCGGGAATCGGCGGAAAGGCAATCTCCTTGGTCGCCGGATAGAAGCTCGGCTTCCACTCCGGCGCGTCATCCATCGGCGCCGGCACGACCACTTCATACCCCTTCATCACGCCCGCGGCGCGATTTTGTGGCACGAAGCCATGGTACTGAACAGGCGGCTCCGCCGCCTGCCGATCTTCCCACGCCATCGCAAACGCGATGGCGATGGCGGCGAGTACACCGCCCACAAAATGATTCTTCATTTTCTTCTCCTTTGCGTACGCCGTATCGCAAGCGATAGCTTGCGATACGGCGCGGTGGATTGTGGTGAACTCCAAACACTACCATCAATTAATACACAAAATCAAACAAAAGTCAAGCCCCCAAGGTAATTTGATGAACCTGGACATCCGGACAGGTCAAACCTGTCCGTGGCTTGTGAGCGCCCACCACTTCCCGTTTCATTTCCACAGCAACGCCTTTATGCTAATATATATATATACTAATTATACTAACTTTCATTTCCTATGCCACTGCACGAACAAATAAAAAGCGACATTAAAGAAGCGATGAAAGCGCGCGATGAGGTGCGCCTTTCAACACTCCGCGGCGCGCTCTCCGCCTTCACCAATGAAATCGTCGCGCAAAAGAAAAAACCCGATGAAATGCTCCCCGACACCGACGCGCTCAAGGTAATCAAGCGGCTCGCGAATCAGCGCAAGGATTCCATTCTACAGTTCACTAATGGCGGCCGTCCGGAACTTGCGGAATCTGAACAAAAAGAACTCGCGATATTGGAAACATTTCTCCCGCAAATGATGAGCGAAGCGGATATCCGCGCCGTCGCGGAAGCGAAAAAAACAGAACTCGGCATTACCGATAGTGCAAAAGCGGGCCAACTCACCGGAATGATAATGAAGGAACTCGCAGGCCGTGCCGACGGCGGCGATGTGAAAAAAGTCGTTGATAGTTTGTTCGCGTAACAAAATATGAAAATCCCCCAAACACCGGAAGAACATCTTGGTCTTATGAAGAAAATACTTGCCGGCGTGGCGACTCCGGAAGAAATCGCTTTGGCAAAAAACCCGCAAGCGATACAAGGCGGAGTCATAGAGGAGCCGGTTACCGGGCAAGCTCCTCCAGCGTGGCCAAAAACAGCCGCATCGCCTGGCGCAATAAGGGACGCAGAATTGCGGGCTCGTCAGTATATAGGAACCGACATTGACAGCGGGCAGGTCAATAATGAAGAAGACAAAAACTAGCAGGGCCGTCTTGGTTCTGTTTTTTGTATGCAAACTCTGATCAAAGAACTTCAGGCTATGGGCGTGCTCAAAAACCCGCTTGTATTGTCTGCACTCAAAACGGTTGACCGCGCTGATTTTGTGCCAAAAGAGAAAAGGTTGGAAGCGCATCAGAATTATCCACTCCCGATCGGCTGTGGACAAACTATTTCCCAGCCGTACACTGTCGCGTTTATGCTTGGCCTTTTGGAGCCGGCGACGGGTCATAAAATTTTGGAAGTCGGTTCCGGTTCCGGCTGGCAGACGGCGATGCTCGCGCATATTGTCGGAGTGCGAGGGCATATATACGCAATGGAGTTGATTCCGGAACTTTCAGAATTTGGCAAAGCAAATGTCGCAAAATATCCCGACCTTGCAAAACGCGTAACATTCTTTGCGCAAAACGCTGAAAACGGCTTGCCCGAGCATAAGCCCTTTGACCGCATCATCGCCGCCGCATCGCTCAAAGAAATCCCGGAGGCGTGGAAAGAACAGCTTTCCGTGGGCGGTAAAATGGTATTCCCTCTTCGCGAATCTATCTATGTGCTGACAAAAAAGTCCGCGTCCGAATTCCACAAGGAGGTCTTCCCAGGTTTCGTATTCGTACCGTTTGTGAAAGAATGACAGTAGCCATTAAGCGGGATGCGTATGGTTTTCCTTTTAATCTCGCACGCTTGCCCCCGTCTGAAAATTAACCGTGGCTAATTTTGTGACCGCGCTTTTTGTTTTCAAGATTCAAAAACAGTTCTTGAAATACAAGAGAATCCACACCGCATCATTGGGCGTGGATTTTTCTTTATTTTTTGAAAAAGAGTAAATGTGATCAGCATCAATGATGCGCCAATAAAATCACAAAACTACTGGAGAAAAAACAACGGCCGTTGTTTTTTCTCCAGTGATGCAAACTCTGTAAAATTTGACTCCAGCAAAGCTTCTGTATGGAGAGTGAACCTGTATTTTTTAGCGCTCCGCACGGTGCCGGCGTAGGAGACGCCGATGCGCGCCGCGCGACGAATGCCGCGTGGCGGTAATTTCACTCCCCTATCCTCTATCCAAAGTCCGCTCGCTCGCACCGCTTTTTTATTGTTGAGCATACGTCCGATTTTCAAAGTTTTTGTAATTTTCCCTGGTCCATCAGCTCGCCTGCCATCAAACTCAGTACCACGAATAAGTACTGCGGCGGGATATTCTTTTGGACCTGTTACGATATTCAACATCTCGTGCATCCCATAACAAAGATACACATACCATATGCCCGCCTCGCCCCACATCGGTTCATTTCTTTTTGTACGCCCGCTGTGTGCGTGGCTTGCTTTATCACGCGGTCCGCCATACGCTTCCGTCTCCGTAATCATCACAGCAACTCTCTCCCACTTCTTACTATTCTCTAATTCGCGCGAATTAGAGAATAAAGGCGAATAGTGGCGGCGCACCAAAAACTTTCCGAGTAATTCTCGCGCTACTGTCTGCGCATCCCGCTCAAAAAATCGCCTACTCAGTAAAATATTTTTTGATTTCTTTTTCATACTCTGGAAAATAGCGCGCAATGTCAGAAAGATTGAATGTTCGCATGATTGCTCCTTTTTGTTCCCGCTCTACTAAAAACACGAAGGACTTTTCTACCAACATCTCCGGAGAAACAGCGCCTCCCGTAAGATGCGCGTGATACTGCTTATCAAGCATTACGGTGAATGGCGGCACACGGTCATTCTCATCCAATAAAACCTCAAACACAAATTGAGTACCATTTTCTTTTACACGATCAACATCAATCATCATACATTTATATAGCGGTACTGCTATTCTCTTATTCGCGCGAATTAGAGATATATTTTGCAAGATGGTGAAGTGGGGAGGAAAGTTTATAAAACATTTGTAAACCTTTCTGTTCTTTCTCAACAATGTCAGCTCCATGGAGAATGGCGAGATGTTTTGATGTCGCCTTGAACGATAGTTTTATGTTACTGGCGATATCTCCAACCGTCGCGTCTTTTTCCTTTTTCAAATATCTCACGATGGCAAGCCGGCGCTGATTCGCCATGGCTTTAAGTATTTTTTCAACATCTCGCATATATGTATATAGTTGCTTATATATAACCGTGTAATAATCTCTTTTATTCTACCATTCGCGCGAATTAGATCCTAGCGCTTTTTTCTCACTCCTTTATTTTCACTCTTTCATTCTATCTATTCTCTAATTCGCGCGAATTAGAGAATAAAGGCGAATAGTGGCGGCGCACCA
>CAYIHM010000038.1:0-2381 GCA_964363265.1 uncultured Candidatus Saccharibacteria bacterium | reverse complement strand
AAAACTTTCCGAGTAATTCTCGCGCTACTGTCTGCGCATCCCGCTCAAAAAATTTTCCACCTAAAGCTTTTCTCATTGATGCTGTGCGGCAAAATATTACGCCAAGCCGATATGATATTCATACATATGCCTATATTTGCCGCCCACTATTTTCATCAACTCGTCGTGGGAACCGGATTCAATGATACGGCCATTATCCAGAACGAGGATCTTGTGCGCCTTACGCACAGTACTCAAACGATGCGCCACGATAAATGTGGTCCTGCCGCGCATCAATTCTCCCAATGATTCTGTGATAAAGCGTTCCGTCTGGGAATCCAGCGCGGATGTCGGCTCGTCCAATATCAGTATTTTTGGATTGCGCAAAATGGCTCGCGCTATGGCGACTCGCTGTTTTTGCCCGACAGAAAGCTTCACCCCGCGCTCGCCCACGAGCTGTTTATATTTCTTTGGAAACTTCTCAATAAATATATCCGCGTGCGCCTTCCTTGCCGCTTCTTTCAATTCCGTTTCGCTGGCGAAAAATTTTCCATAACGAATATTGGCGCTTATTGTGTCATTGAAAAGCACAACCTCCTGCGGCACCACACCAATATGTCCGCGATGAACGGAAAGGTCAATATTGCGCATGTCTATGCCGTCTATCAGCACTTTCCCTTTTCTGGGCAGATAATATCCGGATACTAAATCAATGAATGTGCTTTTGCCTCCGCCCGATTCCCCCACCAGCGCCACGATTTCCCCGGGCGCTATGGAAACATTTATATCATTCAACACCATCCCTTCTTTTTTACCGTAAGAAAAAGAAACGTTTTTGAATTCAATATGCCCGACATATTTTTTCGGCACCGCTCCGCCATCATCATAATGATGCTCTTGCGGTGTTTGCAAAATCGCATCCGCGCGCCCTATGGCAACAAGTCCGTTTTGTATCACTTGCCAATTATGGCCGATACGGACGAATGGACCAAACACCATAGCGGCGTACCCGTTAAATGCGATGAGTTCGCCAACGGTAAGTTCCCCGTTCATAACGAGAGAAATGGAGAAAATAAAAATGACAATCTGTGTCGCGGTAACAATTGCCCGTTGGTAAAAGTTGATCCCGCTCCATATTTTATCCACCTTATACCAAAGCCGCGCCGCTTTGTCTGAACTGCTGGCTATTTTTTTATCTTCATACTTTTCGGCGGTAGCCTGCTTTATGGTCTGCGTATTGGCAAATGCATCATATGCATCGCCAAATGCCCTGTTCCATGCACGATGCCCCGCTTTTTGAAATTTCAAGATAGGGGGGACGATGTGGGCAAGCGTTGCGATGTACGCAATGATGCCTCCAAGAAGAATGTAGGCGAGTGTCGGCTTAACAAAAAATGAAATGCTCACGCCAACGAGTACGCCCAAGACTTGCGGTGTTATTGGAATAACAACTTGCTCAACAATGCTGGAGGCTGAATTTCCGGCGCGAACAATCTTATCCCACACCTCCCCCGTTTTATTTTCCTTGTGGAAAGAAAGCGGAAGACGCAAAAGCACATTTATGGCGCGACGCGGATAATCTGCTTGAATGAATGTTCCTATCTTTTTGCTTCTTTTATCATTTTCCCAATCAACAACATTTGCGACAATTTGTACTGACGCAAAAAGTGTCATAAAAAATGCCCATTTGGGCATAGCAAACGCGGAACCGGCAAATAAAAGCCCTGGCGTTATAAGCGCGTCGAAAAAATTGCCGACAATATACGGCACAGTGCCATTGGCGAGGGCGGAGATAACACCAAGGAAAGAAAGGAGGATGATATCTTTCCTATATTCCAAAAGATACTCGCGTATTATTCTCCAGCCATTAAACCATTTTTCTCTTTTTATGCTGGATACTTTTTTCCCCATCGTTTCTTATTGTATGCAATTTATCCGCCAAAAACAATGGAACGAAAATATTTCCGGTCGTTCTCTAAATACTCCTCCGACAAAAACCAAAACTCGGTACAAACCCAATATCACATATACCCCGCGCACATACATTACTTTCATCCTATAGGATGAAAGTAATGTATGTGCGGGACTGTCGTTGCAAAAAGATTGCGCGGCACTAAGCAAAGAGATCGCGCGGCACTAAAAAACCGCCGAAGCTCGCGCTTCGTCGGTTTTTACTTTTTGCTTTCAACGCAACTATTGCGCAATTTCCATCACCGGTCTTTCGCGCACTTTCCCATATCCGCATTGCGGTCCCGGATCTCCGACCATAGAACCGTCGGTTGCTTTCACAACGCCTTGCGCCGCGTGCCAATGTTCCGCATCACAACCAACCTCGTCTTCAATGATCAGTTGATCTACCGGCAAATATTTTCCATTGTAATTGATTACTTTTATTTTCTCTC
>CAYIHM010000037.1:0-6346 GCA_964363265.1 uncultured Candidatus Saccharibacteria bacterium | reverse complement strand
CGCCACAGGCGCCCACCCCCGTTCTCCGCTCTACCAAGGCAAGGCCTTGGTAGAATACAACCGTCTACTAACATAACATTCCCAATTGGGAATGTTATGTTAGTACTCTCCCAACACACCATACGCGCGCCATACGCACAAACACTGCGCGCAACCATACGCGCAACACTACTCATAAATATGCGCAAATGCACACAAATAGGATCCGGTAAATAAATCGCAAAACTCGTATGGACTCACCCAAAAATCAAACTTTGTCCTGGCTTGCCAAAATTGCTATAATGGCAACGGTTTATCAAATAATTTTGTCTGGCCTTTGGATACGCAGGATTGAAATAATTTTCAATACTGAAATCCATTGGGCAGACGCGCGCAATATGCAGAAAAGGGAATTTTTGTGCGAGGTTGGCGGGAAGACGCTTTCCGCGCTTTTTACCGACCTCGCCGACCAGACGAACGGCTCGGTGATGTTTTCCTCCGGCGACACGACCGTGCTCGCGACCGTCGTAATGTCCGCGCAAAAACGCGAAGGAACGGATTTCTTTCCGCTCACGGTTGATTACGAAGAAAAATTTTACGCCGCGGGCGAGATATTGGGCAGCCGCTTTATGCGCAGAGAAGGCAGGCCGTCCGATGAGGCGGTGCTTTCCGGCCGCGTGATAGACCGCACGATCCGCCCGCTTTTTGATCAAACAATGCGCAACGATGTGCAGGTGGTCATCACCGTGCTCTCGCTCGGCGCGGAGGACCCAGACATTCTCGCGGTAAACGCCGCGTCGCTCGCTCTCGCCACATCCGATATTCCGTGGAGCGGTCCCGTTTCCGCCGTGCGCATCGTCCGCAATGGCGGCACGCTCATCATAAATCCGACTTACGCGGAGCGCGTGGAAGCCGATATGGAACTCACTGTTTCCGGCAAAGACGGCAAAATCAATATGATAGAGGCGGGGGCGAACCAAGTTACTGAAAGTGAAATAGGCGACACGCTGGCGCTCGCCACAGAAGAATTGGAAAAGATGCAGGAATTTCAGAAAAAAATAGTCGCGGAAATCGGGAAAGAAAAATTGGTAATGCAAAAAAAAGAGACACTGAAAGAGGCGGGGGCGCTATTTGCGGAAAAAATCGCGCCGCGCCTTTACGAAAATGTATTCGCGGGAGCGGGCAATAAAACAATATACGCGCTCAAAAAAGAATGGCTCGCGTTTTTCACGGAAACATTTCCGGGCGCGAACAAGTCTCTCGCGGATGATTTGTACGAAGAAGAAGTGAGCGCGCTCTTGCACAAAGAGGCGGTGGAGAATAACAAACGCGCGGATGGGCGCGCGATGGACGAAGTGCGCTCTCTTTACGCGCAAGCGGGCGGAATATCAAAAGTGCTTCACGGTATGGGCATCTTTTATCGAGGAGGTACGCACGTGCTATCCGCGCTTACTTTGGGAGGCCCGCGGGATGCTCTTCTTTTGGACGGAATGGAAGTGCAAGGTGAAAAACGTTTCATCCATCATTATAATTTTCCGCCGTTCTCTTCGGGTGAAACGGGACGGATGGGCGGAATGAACCGCCGTATGATCGGACACGGCGCGCTCGCGGAGCGCGCGCTTTCGTATATCATTCCACCCAAAGCGGAATTCCCGTACACAATTCGCATCGTCTCCGAATCAATGGCATCCAACGGCTCCACATCAATGGCATCAGTGTGCGGAGGAACGCTCGCGCTGATGGACGCCGGCGTGCCAATCAAAGCGCCGGCCGCCGGTATTGCCATTGGGCTTATGACACACGAAGACGGCCGCTATGCAATCTTGACCGATATTCAAGGTCCTGAAGACCATCACGGCGATATGGATTTCAAAGTGGCTGGCACGGCAAATGGCGTAACGGCGATACAAATGGATATTAAAGTGGACAGCATTCCCGTGTCTATTTTGCGTGAAGCGCTAGAGCAGGCAAAAAAAGCGCGCTTGGAAATATTGAAAACAATCACCGATGCGATACCCGCTCCGCGTCCCGATATTTCTCCGTCCGCTCCGAAGATAATTATGACGAAGGTTCTGGAAGACCAGATCGGCCTCGTCATCGGCCCGGGAGGGAAGACAATCAAGAAAATAAAAGACGAAACCGGTGTTGATGAAATAGAAATTGAGGATGACGGCACGGTGTATATCACTGGCAAAAATGGCACTGCGGAGAAAGCGCGCGATATCATTTTTGATATGACGCGACAATACAAACCGGGCGAACGCTTTGAAGGAGAAGTTATTAAACTCTTTGATTTCGGCGCGTTGGTGAAAATCAATCACTCCACGGAAGGGCTCGTGCACATTTCGGAACTTGCGCCATTTCGTATCGGCAAAGTTACTGATGTGGTGAGTGTGGGCGATGTCATTCCGGTGGTGGTGCGCGAGGTGGACGAGCGCGGTGTTAAATTCTCACTCAAGGATGCCGACCCTGAATACGCCGCGCGCAAGGGCGCGAAAGCGGCAACGGGTCCGCTACCAGCGGGTGGCGGCCCGCATCATAGGCCGTTCAAAAGATAAGAAGTGATAAAAGAGCAAAACTGACGGCGCCCAAAGGGCGCCGTCAGTTTTGCTCTGCTCCCCACTACTCACTATTAAGATGTTATACTAATCACAATGAACGACGACAAGAAAAACGTGCCTGAACCAAGCATACCCACCGACGCGACAAACACCGCGCCCGATGAAAAATTTCGAGAATTTTCAAAACTCTTTTCTCCGGCAAATCCGGGACCTATAACGCCTGTTGATGGTTCGCGCGCGACAAACGAAACAAATTCCACCGGAACCGCGCAAATCCGCAAAAAAGAGGACATTCTTCTCAATAAAGAAGACGCCTACGAAAGAACGCCCGTAAAAGACCCTTTATTTGCGGCAAAGATATTGGAGGAAGAACAAAAACCGTATGTGTCGTCCACTCAAATACCGACACGAGAAGAAATACCGATACCCGCGCGCATAGAACCGGAAGAAAAAATTCTAAAACCCCTGCGTACTTATCAAGGCGATGTCGCGGAAACACTCAAAAAACAAAAAACATCGGTCGTGCAGATGGTTCTCGCAGAGCACGAAAAAAAAGAACGATCCAAAGAAGAATCACGCGCGACATCAAAAAGAAACTTGCCGATTGTCGCCGTAATCGCCCTCCTCGCGCTTGTTGGAGTCGGCGTATTGGGAGGCGGAGCAATTTATTTTATCAACAAGCGCGCCGCGCAAACGCCGGTGGAAAAATTGGAAATACCATCTATCATTTTTGTTGAAACCGCAAAAGAACTTAGCATCACGGGCCGTACGCCGGATTCGCTCACGCAGGCAATCAGTACCGAGGTCGCAAATGCGAAACCGCGCCTTGATACAATTTTAAATGTTTACTTTACAAAACTCATCGGTGGCGCGCCTGAGTCAATATCAGTGCGTGTCTCCGCGCAAGAATTTTTTACAGCTCTCGCAAGCGCTATACCCGACACGCTTCTTCGTTCGCTTAATCAAGAATTTATGTTCGGCATACACGCGTTTAACGGCAACGAACCGTTTATTCTTCTTAAAACGAATTTCTTTGAAAACTCTTTTGCTGGAATGCTAAAGTGGGAGGAACGGATGGCGCGCGAGATATTACCGCTCTTCGGAACGTCCGTTGAAGGCGCGCTTGCCGATAAAAAATTCCAAGATATTGTGGTCAAAAATCGCGACCTGCGCGCTTTGTTGAACGAACAAGGTGATATTGTTTTGCTCTACACATTCTACGACAGAGAAACTCTTATTATCACGCGAACAACATCAACGCTTGACGAGGTCATCACGCGGCTTACGAGGCCGAAAAAGTAGAAAATTGTCTTCGTATTTATCTGATTTTGCATTTTTAATTGTCATTTTTCATTTTGAGATTTGCATTTTCCATTTTACGACTCTTCCATCTATACCATAATTCGTGATATAGTATCTATATGAAAAATACAGAACACTACAAAATGCTTTTGGAAAGCGAGCGGGTGCGAATTGAGAAAGAATTGGGCGGTATAGGCCGTATCAATCCGGAAAACCCAAACGACTGGGAAGCGACTCCGGGAAATATGAATACATCGCGCGCTGACAAAAACGAGGCGGCGGATGCCGTGGAAGAATACGAAATGCGAAGTGCCGTAGAAGTTGAACTTGAAAAACATCTGGCGGACGTAAACGGCGCGCTCGCGAACATTAAAACAGGTACATATGGCATCTGTGCAGCTTGTGGCGAAGAAATAGAGGAGGACCGTTTGGAAGCAAACCCATCCGCAACTACCTGCAAAAAACATCTAGTGAGTTAAAAATCCATAAAGACTTTTGACTTTACGACTTTTGACTTTCAACTTTACAAACTAAATATGACTGTCCATTTCGCGAAAGTATATTCAGCGCAAACAATCGGCCTTCGAGCAAACATAATAAATGTTGAAACGGACATAACACTCGGAACTCTCTACGCGTTTTCTGTCGTTGGACTTCCGGACAAAGCGGTGGAGGAATCACGAGACCGCATTTCCGCCGCGATAAAACACGCCGGCTTCGTTTCGCCGAAAAACCAAGGACAAAAAATCGTCATCGCGCTCGCGCCGGCGGATATTAAGAAAGAGGGGCCTTCGTTTGATGTGCCGATGGCGCTTTCATATCTCTCCGCCAACGGTGATATCATTTTTGACCCGGCGAAAAAACTATTTTTGGGCGAACTTTCTTTAGACGGCGTAGTGCGGCCGATAAAGGGTGTTCTTCTTCTCGTCCGAGAAGCAAAACGAAGGGGATTCACCGAGGTTTTTGTGCCAAAAGAAAACGCGGAGGAAGCGGCCCTTATTGAAGGCATCGCCGTGTTCGGCGTTGACACGTTGCTCGCGCTGGTAAATCACTTAAACGAACGCCAAAAAAGAAATAAGAATGCGCCGCGCGTATTGCTTACTGCAGAACCGCCGACACCTTTTGAAGCGACTGCGGACGATTCCATCGTTGATTTCGCCGATGTACGCGGGCAGGAAACAGCGAAACGGGTGTTGGAAATCGCTGCTGGAGGCGGACATAATGTTTGTATGTACGGCCCGCCGGGAACTGGAAAAACAATGCTCGCGCGCGCGTTTTCAGCCATTCTGCCTCCTCTTTCTTTTGAAGAAGCGCTTGAGGTAACCGGTATTCACTCCGTGGCCGGCAGTTTGCGCGGCGCGATGATAAGCACGCCGCCTTTCCGCGCGCCGCATCACACATCTTCATATACTTCGCTTGTCGGCGGCGGCACATTCCCGCGCCCGGGCGAGATCACGCTCGCGCACCGCGGCGTGCTTTTTCTTGACGAATTTCCTGAGTTTGAAACACGCGTCATTGAAGCGTTGCGCCAGCCTCTGGAAGACCGTGTCATAAACATTTCCCGCGTGAAAGGGTCTGAAACATTTCCGGCGCGCTTTCTGCTCATCGCGGCGATGAATCCTTGCCCGTGCGGAAATTTTGGGTCTGGAATGCCTTGCACTTGCACCGCATCACTACTTGCAAAATATCGCCGCAAAATTTCCGGTCCAATCATAGACCGCATTGACCTGTGGACGCAGGTAAATCGCGTTGACCATCATTCGCTGGCGGAAAAAGAAAACAAAACCGGGAGCGTGGAGATTATCCGTTCGCGAATAGCGTCCGCGCGCAAGCGCCAAGAAAAACGCTTCAAAGACGCGCCTTATTCAACAAACGGCGAGATGAGCGCGCGCGATATCGCCAATGGAATTGGCCTTCCGCCGAAAACGCACAAGAAACTCGCCGAGCATGCCGACAAACTCAATCTTTCCGCTCGCGCTCACCATAAAATTATAAAAATAGCGCGCACGATTGCCGACCTTGACGGATTGGACACTATTGAAGAAAAACACGTTATGGAGGCGCTTTCGTACCGCCCGCGCGCTCTTGCGTAATTCCGCCAATGCTCTGTCTTGGCGGAATCAAGGCCTTGCCTTAGCGGAATTGACGGCTCTTGGCGGAATGATCGCCACTTACACAACATTCCCAATTGGGAGTGTTGTGTAAGTTAAACGGCGAACGGCTCCTTATACCATCCTCAATTAATGTCTTCGCGTAAAAGATTGGGCGGGTGTGGTATTAGTTCTGCAATTCAAAGTAATACAGAAAAAGCAACGGCCGTTGCTTTTTCTGTATTAACTCATTAATTCTTGAGTTACTGCCCAACTGTCCAAATACTGTGTATCGCTGTTCTCGTCCGCCGCCATACGCACACATTCCCCCTTTCGGGGGAATGTGTGCGTATTATCCGGGCCCACTATCAGCTTTTAACCGATAGCTTTCATCTCCCCAAAGAAACTGCGGGT
>CAYIHM010000036.1:0-6354 GCA_964363265.1 uncultured Candidatus Saccharibacteria bacterium | reverse complement strand
ATTAACATCTGTTGGGGATTTTGTAAAATGCGATGCAACGCCCGCGGTGGATTTTGTCTTGAAACCAGTCGCGACGACGCCGAGCGCATCATTGAATCACCTGTTCTACGCGGATCCGATTCGCATCATCCGGAAAATTCCTTTTCCAAAAAGGCCTCAACGATGCTTCGGCGCGCTCAATATGCGGAAAGCCGGAAATCGCTTTCTGAAAATCACTTTTTCTGACATTTATGAGATTCTTCTTAAGGCCCTCTTCATCAAGCACCCACATAGCGTCTACACTTCCGGAAAACACTGCAACAATCTCTCCGTCAAGCGGTTTGGAATTCTCACGGTCAACGACAGCAAACGTGATTTGGTCCAAATTACGAATCTCAATATCGCCGCCATCAAAGGAAGCGACGGATTTCCGGGCAATAAATTGCGCCAAAGCTTTTCGTTCAAAAATTATTCCGTGCAGTGTTCCGCGCTGTGTGATGGTTACCGCGCTCCCGCCGGACGCTTCCGGAACATCCCCATCATCAAAAGTGATGAATATACCGTCATCATATAATATAAAACCGCTTGGCGTCTGCGCGCGCGCATCGGAGATAATCTGCCCCCTCACTTTCTCTTTAAGCCCGTCTTCAGCTATTTTTATCTCCGCATCTGACGGGAATTTCATAGTACCGGAAAAACCGCCCTTCATTTCAGTTTTTGACCGCGCATAAAATTTTTCATAACGAGGGTCTCCCTTAAATCCGGGTATCGTGAAATCAACGAGTCCGATATTATACTTTTCACCTGGTTCATCAGCATATATTGTCGCCTCCACGGACCCGGGTATCGTCTCTGACCCATTCATAGTTGTCCCCGGAACGACAACGGAATCCTTCACGCGGTATATTTTCCCGTCTGACGCCGAAAAACGGGTGTTTGTGATAAGCCGTTGGGGAGCAGAACTATACGTATTGTAGACAATTATCTGTCCGAATGCTTTTCTCTCAACATTGCGTTCTTCCGTAGCCGGTACGTCAACACTTGCCTGCCCCGAAAGAATAACCACATCGTACTGAAGCTCACCGTCTTTTGTTTCTTTATAAGCGTTAAATTGTCCGTCTATTATGCTATGCACTCGTGCCGGCGTAATTTTCACAACCGCGCCGGCAAAAAGACCAGAAAATGAAAAGAAAAGAAAAATAAGCGCAACAGCCGCAATGCTCCATAAAAATGCGCGCGGCACCTTCCTATCTCCGCTCACTTTAACGCTATGTTGTTTAGTCAACGGTACGGTGATAGCAATGGGAGGTGCCGGCTCTTTTTCAATCTTTTGACGACTCGTCCAAAATGCTTCCTTCGCCAATTCGTGATTCTTTTTTATGTCAACAACATCATTCTTCAAATCAGAAAATCTCCCGGGTTTTGCGGTTGCCTTGCGCGGAGCTTTAATATCTTGAAATGGTTTCATCGTTAAAATGTAAATTGTAAGAATCAAAATAAAAAAACGACAGTCAAAAAATTTAAAATGATGGAAACTATAATCGTATAATCTGCGGTGGGACAGCGGTGTTGGCTTACTCACACAAGCACCAAGCGAACCAGTTATATTGTATTCGTTATATAATTTTCAATTTCACATTGTCATTTCGCATTTTAAGATTTACATTTTACAGTCGGATTTCAAGTTTATGATTCAAAGTTTATCCAGCCCACCCCAAAATTCATCTCTTTTGCCCCTCCTTATTACCTTATCACTTATTAACTTCTCAACCTATATCATACCTCAATTTGTTTGTTCGCGAAAATACTCCCAATCATAAGAAACGGGTCCCTGCCGGCGCGCTGGTCAAATGTACACATCTCATGCAAAAATGCCGCATTCACGGCGATTGCCGAAAACGGTTCGTCCGTCATTGTAAACTGCCTGAATTCATCTTTAATGATAAGTTTCGCAAACCAGTCCTCCAAATCATGGTCTGACGTGAAATATACCGCCCCCGGAATCGCTATATCGCGTGAAATACGCAAAAGCGCGCCACGGAATGCATCCATCCATTCACCACCGGCACGCATTAGAGCGGTCTCTATTTTCTGTGTATGAGCTGCGCTTGCCCGGCCCTCATATGAAAGCCGAAGGAGTGAAAAAGCTTCCCCCGCAGTAACATTAAGGTCGGTTGCCAAAGAACGCAAGATGGTCTTCTTACCGACGGGAAATGTGATAGTTTCAAGCAATACGCCGTCTTTCACAAGAGAAACATCGGAAAGTTCACCGCTTATATCAAGAAAAAGAAAACTGTGCGGCATATTCGGCACAGAACGCATTACGTCAAACGCCGCAAGCGCAAACGAGGAAAATATGACATCGCGAGAGTGAAATACCCCTCTGATAGCGTCGGCAATCCGTGTTGCTATTTTTCTCGGGACAGCGCTTACCAAAACGGCGACATTGATATTGTGCCCTTCTTTTCCTACCGGTATACGCGTTGCGTAGCCGTTCAATTTTACCTGAATCGCTTTTTTTTCTATCACCAAAATATCCTCTTGCCCAATTATGCGCGCCACATCAGGCGACTTTTTAAACGCTTCTATCTCGCTTTCTATCAAATCATTGATTATCTTTTCTGTTATCCGGAATGGTTCTGCGCGCTTTTCTTCCCGAACGCGTGTTTGTGTCGCATACCAAGGAGAGGAAAGTACGCAGAATATTTTTTTCGGTACCCTATTCATTCCAAAGCGCGTAAAAGCAAGGTGCGGAATTCCTTTTTTCAAAACACTGGCGGCCGCATCGCCGACAGCCTTCACCACCGCATCCTGAAAACGCGCAAGATCCAATTCCTCTTGAAATACCATATCTGCGCGCGCATCAAACAATATCTTTGACTTTGCATCCGGAGATACGGCAACAAGCGCGCATCCGGCGGACGCACTGCCGACATCACAGACAAGTATAAGTTCTTCCTTCTTTTTATTTCTCGGGAAAAAAGAAAACGCCATACCCATATTATAGCGCATAGCGTTTTATCTTACACGTTTTTATGTGGAGAAATATTTAGCGTGCAAAACGGTCTTTATCGCGCACTGTTCGCTTCGCCATTCCATTCTCCCACGCTTTATCCAAATCAATATCGTGGGAATTGGCAAGGCAGATGAGCGCGAAAAAAACATCCGCGATCTCACCACCCAAATCCCCATCCTCCTCCGTCTTCTTGCGTTTCTTCGGTCCGTGTATGTGATGAACCTCGCGCGCCACCTCGCCCAATTCCTCCATCGCGTGCGTCACAATCGCATGCGGCCCCCAATACCCTTCCGGATATTGCTTTACCCATGCGTCTACCTGTTTTTGAACGATATTCAGTGGTTTGGGCATATAATCTTCCTCTGTTTACAAGCTTCATTTATTCTAACACTGCTTTAATCCTGCGTACACCAGCAGACGATGCTTCCTCTTTCACTATCTTGAATGTCCCCTTAATCGCGCTCGTATTTTCCACATGTGGTCCGCCACACAACTCCTGCGAATACACGACACCTTCCGGTGCCTTCACCACATACACATTCACCATATCCGGATACTTCTCCCAAAAACTTCCTTCAACATCGCGCGCTTGTGCATCAGCCTTCGGCATTTGTTCAATAGAAACGGCGCAACCCTTCCCTATCGCTTCGTTCACATACGCTTCCACTTTGTCCAAAGTTTCGCGTGGCACTTTTTCCGGATGTGTGAAATCAAATCGCGTGCGCTCCACGGTAATGTTTGACCCTGCCTGATGAATATGGTCCCCCAAGTATTTTCGCAATCCCGCAAGCATCAAGTGCGTGCATGTGTGTAACATCACCGTCTTCTCACTCGTGTCGGCAAGCCCTCCCTTAAACTTCTCCCCCGCCCCCGCCCGCGAAAGTGCTTGATGCTTTTTCATCTCTTCCCGAAAACCAATTTCATCAACCGAAATGTTTCGTTCTTTTGCGAGCTCGGTGATCATTTCAAACGGTAATCCGTATGTTGTGAAAAACATACTTGCCTGCGCACCGCTCACCATACCACCTGCGGGGATTTTTGAAAGCTCTTTCATCCCGCGCGGAAGCGTATTATTAAATTTTTCAATCTCTCTGTTTATTTCTTTCGCAATGTTCTCAATATTATCGCCCACCTTGTCATACACCCCGCTGTAAATCCCCGCAACAGCGGCAACGAGAGCCGCAACATTTTCGGGCGTCAATTTCCCGCCCGCCTTCACTACCATACGCCGGATTAGCCGTCGCAAAATATATCCGCGATCCGTATTTGAGGGTATCACGCCATCGGCAATCATCATTACCGCCGTACGCATGTGGTCCGCAATAATCCTCCGTTCCCGCTCACTACTAACTATGGAAGTCTGACTTCCATAGTATGGAAGTCTGACTTCCATAGTTTTCATGAGAGGCGCGAGGAGGTCTGTATCAAAAATGTTGTCTTTCCCCTGCACCACCATCGTAACGCGTTCAAGTCCTGAACCGGTATCCACATTTTGTTGTGCAAGCCTCCCTATCACGCGCCCGTCCTTTTTTTCATATTCCATAAAGACATCGTTCCATATTTCAACGACATCTTGCCTTTCATCGGCGGCTAAATATTCTTCTTTGGTCATACCGGCAGTAAGTTTGCCGGTAACATCGTAGAACATTTCCGAATCAGGTCCGCACGGGCCGTTGTCCCCCGGACTCCACCAATTTGATTTTGCCGGCAAAAAATAAATACGCTCGCTGGATGTGCCGGCATCACTGAAAATCTTTTTCCAAATATTCGCGGATTCATCATCGCGCGGTGCATTCTCGTCGCCCTCAAAGACGGTCACATACAATCGCGCCGGATCCAAACCAAGCCCTTCTTCTTTGCTCGTCAAAAATTCATAACTCCATTTTATAGCGTCCTCTTTAAAATAATCGCCGAGCGACCAATTCCCCATCATTTCAAAAAAAGTTGCGTGGGTGTTGTCGCCTATTTCCTCAATATCAACAGTGCGCACGCATTTCTGCACATTCACAAGCCGTTTGCCCGACGGATGCGGCTCCCCCATCAAGTACGGCACAAGCGGCTGCATACCGGCCGTGGTAAACAAGGCCGACGGGTCATTTTCCGGCACAAGAGAAGCCGATGGCACCACTGCGTGTCCGCGCTTTTCAAAAAATCGTAAAAACCGCTCTCGTATCTCACTGGATGTCATATCACTTCACATTACCTGATAACGACGCCGCTGTAAAACCACATTTCCATCGCGTATCCGATGATGATAAGAAGGATCGCCGCAAGACTTCCGAACCGCTCGCGCTTAATGCTCGCTATCACATCACCATCTATTTTATGCTCACGCGCCATATGCATATGAACTCGCACCACGGCCACGCCGAGAAGAACTTTCCCGAGCGTGCCGAGCGTGAGTGCGATGTAGAGAGTTAGCATAATTGTGTTGCGCGGCGCGACGGCCCGCGGCCCTTTTTAACCGATAAAAAAGAAGATAAGAATATACAGAATGATAAATGCCCACGGCACGACCGGTTCCACCACAGCGGATTTCAGCGGGCCGGGCGGAACATTTTTCGTATCTATCATTTCACGCTCTGTTTTATAAAGCGCGAGTGGAAGATGTTCCTCAATGCAGTAGAGCGCGCGGAATTTCATCTGATTGACTTCTTTATACGAGCGCGTCGTGTACCACCACGCGAGGCACAAAAGAATGCCGACGATAGGAATTATCGTATGCCACACGACGGGATTAAAAAATCCGTCGCGAGTGAGCGAAATGCCGACGGCGGTCATCAAGACGGTGTTAATCGTTAGGAAATAATTATTTACCTGATGCTTAAGGTCGCTTACTTTGTTGATGCTCGCGATATATATCCTGTACTGCACCAAAAAATGGGCGCGATACAGCGGGCCGTATGACTCCTCCGGCATTGAATACAAATTCGCTCGGCAAATTTTTTCCTGTGCGTTTCCGTCGTGCATATCTATAGTATAGTGCGAAATATGAAAAAGAAAAAGCGCCCGCTGTTGAAATCCCTTTCAACGAGCGGGCGCGGATTGCGCCAGCTACGACGGAGAACCATACAGCTCCACGATCGCAACCATCGCGGCCTTAAATCGTCGGACATAAAAATACTCGTCCGGCGATTTTTTGGCCAAATATTTTTTGGCTGCACTTGGTCCCATCTCGTAGGCGACCAGTTGCTCCTCCAGCGTCCGGTATCCATACCGATCGCGGAGAATGTTTAGGTACGCTGTACCCGCCCACAGGCCATCCCATGGGTGGTGGGGATCGATATTCTTCCCCGTTTCCTTGATGGCGCCGCCAAGGAGCTGGGTAAGCCCGCGCGCGCCGGCCTTGGAAACCGCAT
>CAYIHM010000035.1:0-6362 GCA_964363265.1 uncultured Candidatus Saccharibacteria bacterium | reverse complement strand
AACGTGGAAATACTGAAGCCAGTGGGCTGAATGTAGTGAGTGCTGAAGCCAGAAGGCTGAATGTGTAATCATGCCTCTAGCGCGTTGAGGTTGTAAGGTAGCAGAGAACGGCGAGATACTGTAAAATAGATAGCGTATAAAGATGGTATAAAGATGGTACACAATGGACAATTAGGGTTCCCATCGGCACGGATGGAAATCAGTATTCCAGTTTTTGCTTAGATATTAATATTAGACACACAAAAGAGAAAATAATGGCGGCTGTTCCCATTATCCCCATTTTATGGAAAACCCTGAGCACGAATTTTATCCAAATATGGAAAAACTAAAAGAACCAGATAAATGTTAATTTTCATTGCCATTGCGGCGTTTTTCTCAACATATATAGGCGGTCTTGTCGCACTTCGTTTTAAGGACAAACTCCATCTTGTTCTTGGTTTCAGCGCCGGGGCGATTATTGCGGTGGCGTTTTTTGAAATCATTCCGGAGGCAATTGAACTTGGCGGCGGAATGTATGACGTAAGTATGATCACTTCTCTCGTCGGTTTGGGTTTTTTCGCATATCTTATTTTGGATCGTTTCATTGTCCTTCATTCCCACGACACTGAAGGGTATGAGCATCATAATTATTTTATGCATAGAGGGACGATGGGGGCAGGGAGTCTCTCAGTTCACAGTTTTATGGACGGTATCGCCATCGGGCTTGCATTTCAAGTTTCTCCGGCGGTCGGCATTGTCATTGCAACGGCTGTCCTCGTGCACGATTTCTCCGACGGAATAAATACAGTCAACTTGGTTCTAAAAAATGGCGGCAGTGTAAAAAAAGCTCTGCGATGGGTTGTCGCCGATGCGCTCGCCCCCGTACTGGGTATTGTGGCAACGCTATGGTTCACGCTCCCCGGCTCATCACTCGCTCTTTTTCTTGCTGTCTTCGGCGGTTTCTTTTTGTATATCGGCGCGGCGGATTTACTGCCTGAGAGCCATCACCGTCATCCCGCCGCGCTCACGACCGTTATGACAATTATCGGTATGGCGGTACTCTACGGAGTCATTCAGATCGCCGGCTGACCACCATACTCATATGAAAAATAAAACAAAACTATTTATTCTTGCCGCCACGATTATTGTCTTTGGCGCGGCGTATATGTTTGACCGCGGTTTTCAAAATATTGTGCCGATAAAACAAAGCGAAATTGTTGACCTGAAAGACGGCGACACATACGACCTCGCCGCGGCGTATGTGACGAAAGAGATCGGCGGGAAAAGGCAGACAATGCTCGCATATAACGGTTCAATCCCCGGGCCGACGATTCGTGTGGCGCAAGGCGCGGAAATAACGGTTAACTTCAAAAATGATACCGACTTGCCGGCGCTTCTTCACTCGCACGGTGTTAGGATGGACAACGCGTTTGACGGTTCGCAGTTGGTGCAGAAAGAAATGAAGCCGGGGGAATCATTTGCGTATAAACTCAAATTCCCGGACGCAGGAATATATTGGTATCACCCGCACGCAAAAGAGGTTTTTGAACAGCCGCTCGGTCTTTATGGCGCGTTTATTGTTACCCCAAATGACCTCGCGTATTTCCCTCCGGTCAACCGCGAGATTCCACTTTTTCTCTCTGATTTGCCGATTGAAAATGGCGTTATCGCGCTTGGTAAAGAAAAGAGCAGAGGTCTACTTATGGGGAATTACGGCAATGTGATGCTCACAAACGGAGAAGAGAATTATACGCTTGCCGCTAGCGCGGGAGAAACTGTGCGACTCTATATCGTGAACGCGGCCAATGTTCGGCCTTTCAATTTCGCTATAAAGGGGCTCAAAATGAAATTGGTCGGCGGTGACAGCGGCGCCTACGAGAAAGCATCGTTTACGGAGAATGTGCTTCTCGCACCGTCGGAGCGCGCCATTGTGGATGTGCTGATACCGAAGACGGGAACATACGAAATACAAAACAAAACTCTGGAGAGAACGTATGCGCTCGGCGCGATTTTCGCAAGCGGAGAACATAAGGATGTTTCGTACAAAGAAGAATTTAACATACTTCAAATAAATGCGGCGGTCATAAAGAGCATTGATATGTTCCGCGCCTACTTCAAGAGAGAGCCGGACAAGCGCATTACACTTTCCGTTGACCTAGTGGGCGGAATGCAAAATATGATGGGCGGGCGTCAGATGGGCGATGGTTCCATGATGGGAGGAATGGCTATGTCGGAAAGCCCCGATGGTATTGAATGGGAAGACACGAATCAGATGATGAACGCGATGTCTGACACCGACACGGTCGCGTGGAAAATCATTGACGAAGACACAGGCAAAGAAAATATGGATATTGATTGGAAGTTTAAAGTTGGAGATAAAATAAAAATCCGCATTACAAATGACGCAAATTCAGCGCACCCGATGCAACACCCAATCCATTTCCACGGTCAACGATTCTTGGTGCTAGATAGAAATGGTGTTCCGCAAACGAACCTCGTCTGGAAAGACACGACTCTTATACCGAGCGGTCAATATGTTGACATTCTTCTTGACGTTTCAAATAGGGGTGAGTGGATGGCGCACTGCCACATCGCCGAGCATTTGGAAGCGGGGATGATGATGGGGTTTAACGTCCAGTAACTTTTCACTTAGTGCTCCAAGCACTAAGTGGCGGGTGAGTCTATATTTTGTTTGGCGAAGAGTAGTTTGGTATGCTATTAGTATGGAATCCAAAAAACTCATCTGGCCTCTGATGTTTCTCGGCTCCGCCATTGGGAGTTATGTGCCGCTTTTGTGGGGTGCGGGACTTTTTTCTTTTTCTTCAATTATCTTTATCGCTCTGGGTGCGGTCGCTGGCATCTGGCTTAGTTTCAGATTGGGCCGGTGAAATTCTCCGCAATGGGTTCCAATTTGCGAAGATGCGGAAGGGATGAAATATGAATACGGTATATATATTGAGATGCGGCGATGGGACATTGTACACAGGGTCTACAGCAGACCTGGCGAAACGGTTGCGGGAGCATAATGAACAGAAGGGTGGCGCGAAGTACACGCGCGCGCGGCGGCCGGTGCGCGTGGTGTACAAAGAAGAATGCCAAACATTTGCACTGGCTCGCGCGCGAGAAGCGGAAATCAAGCGGCTGAAAAGGAGCGAGAAACTTTTGCTTGTGAAGGCGGGGAAGGCAGCCAGCAGCAGCTTGCGGCAATAGGAGAGTATGAGATAATGGGAGTATGAGATTTTTACGGATATTTTTTACAACACTTGGGGTGATATTTTTCCTGCTTATCATTGGCGGGGTGTATCTCTACATTGCTGATCCGTTCGGCATCAAGCCGCTCATTAAAACACTCACCGGACAAAGCGCGTCTGTGCCGACGAATGCCAATGCCACCAAGAGCGCGACAGGAGGAACGGCAGGTACGACTGGAACAGCCGTGTCGTTGAACCCGGCGCAAGAAGAGGCGTTGCGCGCGCTCGGCATTGATCCTGCGGCAATCCCCGCGATCACGCCGGCGATTGAAGAATGTTTCTACGCAAAACTCGGTTCCGCGCGCGCAGACGAGATCAAAGCCGGCGCCGCGCCAACGCCCGTGGACTACCTCAAAGCCGGCTCGTGTCTGCAGTAGCACGGTTTTTTACGGGAGATTAAAGATGTGCTCCAAAATGATATTTTGCGTGGCCGGTATGGTATGATAGCAAGATGAAAGAAATAGAAATTCTCTATGAATATTATCTGAACCCGGAACGAGCGAGTATGTTTGGCGCCGATGTAAAACGCGCGATGAATGAATTTATGGGCGGCTCAAGACTATTGTCAGCCACGGCATTTCCTCATTTTTCCGACTGGTTCATTTTTGATTTTAAACTTTCGGACGGCTTAACTCCGGTACGGCGGTTTAGCGAAACGAGCCTTCATCCTATGACAAGCGAAGAGCGCGCCGTGTACAAAGAGATTGCCGAACACAACGCTTTTGATTTTTTTGAAGTATCCGATGCAAAAAAACAAAACGCTACATTTACCGGCGTACGGGACAGGAAGCGTTATGAAGTGGCTTTTCCGGGGAATGCGGAGATGGACAACGGCGATATAATCGTGTGCCGCATCGCCCGTGTGCGCGGGAAGTGGCATATCGTTTCTTCCGACCCAATCGGGATGTCGTCTCCTTCCGCGCGCGATAAGCGCCGTATGGAGCGCGAATTTCCAACGTTTAATCCGCGCGTGATATATCATGAGATCGTATCGGCTGAAGATGTCATAGGAAGTTTACAAAAGTTCGGTATGTCCACTGACGACCTTGGGAACGGGACAACCCTTATCTCGGGAGGCGATCATAGTGAAGACGATAATTGCCCAGTTTGCCAGACGGTACGCGCCGCAAAAGAAAAAGGATGCACGCCGACAAAAGAAGAATTGACCAGGGCATTCAAAAAGGCGAACGGCAGGCAGAAGAAATGAACTGCGGATCGCGGCATAGGCAGGACAGCACCTCGGAGCAGTATCCAAGAAAATGACGGACGTGCGACGTCCGTCAAACGAAGCGGAGTTTTGCGGCCGAAATTCGGGATGGAGGGCGCGATGGTTGATTGTGGATTGGTATGAGCGCATCTTGCGCGTGTGCTACAATATTCTCAATATTTCTTATGATTCAAAAAGATGCGCTCAATATATTGAAGGCCGGGAAAAATGTGTATCTGACGGGCGCGGCCGGCAGCGGCAAGACTCATACGCTAAATACATATATAACATACCTCAAACACCGCGGTGTGTCGGTGGGAGTGACAGCTTCCACTGGTATTGCCGCAACGCACTTGGGCGGGACGACTATTCATTCGTGGGCTGGCACGGGAATCAAAAATTCGCTTACGGAAAGAGAAATTGAAGATTTGGTGCAAAAAGAATATGTATGGAAACGTTTTGATAAAGCGCGAGTACTCGTAGTAGACGAGGTTTCAATGCTTTCGCCGGCGCTTTTTGATACCGTGGAGCGCGTGTGCCGGGCGATGAAGCGAAATGAGAAGCCGTTTGGCGGAATGCAGGTGGTGCTCTCCGGCGATTTTTTCCAATTACCTCCAATTACACGCGGTTCGGAGAATATTGAGTTTATCAACACCTCGCGCGCGTGGAAAGAAATGGATGTGCGCGTGTGCTATCTGGGCGAACAATTCCGACAGAAAGATGACGCGCTCCTCTCTCTTTTGAACGAAATGCGCGCCGGCGCCGTTTCTTCCAAGACGAGAAATGCGTTGGCGAAATGCATTATGAAAGAACGAAAAGAAGACATTGCGCCCACGCGCCTCTACACGCATAATGCAGATGTGGACGCGGAGAATGAAACGGAACTCGCGAAATTGCCCGGCAAGGAAAAAACATATGAAATGCGGACGCGTGGGAAGCGCGGTATCGTGGAGACATTGAAAAAAAGCATTCTCGCGCCGGAAATATTGAAATTGAAAAAAGATGCCGTTGTGATGTTTGTGAAAAATAATTTTGAAGAAGGATATGTGAACGGGACGCTCGGCGTGGTGGAAGACTTTGCCGAAGGTTTGCCCGTGGTGCGGACACGTTCCGGTAAGCGCATTTTTGTATCAGAGGCGGAATGGGAAGTGGAAGAAAACGGCAAAGTGCTCGGATCTGTGGAACAGTTGCCGCTCCGGCTCGCGTGGGCTATCACCATACACAAAAGCCAAGGAATGAGTATGGATGCGGCGGAGATAGACCTCTCACGCGCGTTTGTATCAGGGCAGGGTTATGTGGCGCTTTCTCGCTTACGCACGATGGATGGACTTTTTTTGAAGGGTATTTCCGAAATGGCATTTGCCGTACACAAGGAAGTCGCAATATTTGATAAACATCTGCTTGCCGAATCGAGAAAATGGGGAAAAGTGATTGCGCGATTTTCCAATGATGAACTTGCAAAAATGCACGATGATTTTGTGAAAGCTTCCGGCGGAACCGTTGATGAAAAAGAGATAGAGCAAAATGCAAAAAAAGAAAAAGCCGGTCCCGAGGAAAAGATTTCCACATATGAGAAAACGCGCCTGCTCGTCAGCGAAGGGCTTTCGCTCAAAGAGATCGCCAAAAAGCGCGGGATGACTATCAGCACGATTATCGCGCATTTGGAAAAACTCAAAGAACTCGGGGCGAGTAATGAGAATTTTGCTATGTTCGCGCCGAGCGAAGAGGACTTGAAAAAAATACGCACAGCATTCTCCGGTATGCCCGATATGAAACTTGCGCCCGTGCACGAGAAGCTCAAAGGTAAGTATCCATACGAAGAATTGCGTCTCGCACGACTTTTTATGTAATTGCAAGCCGTAACATCACGTGGTACGTGGTATTTTCGCATCTCCCATCACCCTGCATACATTTTGTACTATAGT
>CAYIHM010000034.1:2134-6444 GCA_964363265.1 uncultured Candidatus Saccharibacteria bacterium | reverse complement strand
CGCCCGGCAGGACTCGAACCTACAACCCCCTGCTTCGAAGGCAGGTGCTCTATCCGTTGAGCTACGGGCGCTTCATTGCATAACAATACTGAAATCATACCTTGAATATACTTAAATATCAAAGAAAAAAATAATTTAGAATTCTGCTTGATAGCGCAATATTGATTTATGGCACAGGAAATAATATAATGACGGGCGAGGAGTGTGAGAAAACTTATTTTCTTAACGTCCGGGCGATGGTATTATATGATTTTCATATAATCAGCAATAAGCAATTGGAGGTGGAAATACTTGAATGGGTCCGCCTTATGGCGGCGGGGCTTTCCAAGAATTAAAAAATGACTGCGAGCATAATTTAGTGGTAAAATACGTCCTTGCCAAGGACGAGATCGGGGTTCGATTCCCCGTGCTCGCATAAAATAGCCGCGGGGCAATCAAAAGGACAGTGTCTCATAGTTATCACAATGTGCAGGGCATTTTGTGAATAGTCGATGCCTAGAAATAAGGGTTAAATAGCCCAAAACTGTGGATAAGTGCGTGGATATGTGTATAAAAGACGACCTTTTGAAAGGCAAAGATTTCATAAAAAAGACACCCTCCACACATAGAAAATGCTTATAAATAAGGGGTTTCGCCAGTTTCTTGTCCTTTTTATGGCGTCCTTTTTATCAAATATGACAATTGTTTCACGTGAAACGCACAAAAGGTGTTTCACGTGGAACAAAATAGATAATGAAACGAATACAAGACTAGAAAACTTCTGGATATATGGCAAAGCATAATGAGGTTGGGAGGATTGGCGAGAGAGTTGCTTGCAGGTTTCTCGTGAAACGCGGGTTTGAGGTGCTGGAGCAGAACTACCTTAAAAAATGGGGAGAAGTTGATATTGTTGCTAAAAAGGGTGGTATTTTAAGGTTTGTTGAGGTAAAAACTGTTTCACGTGAAAATATAAAAGATGTTTCACGGGAAACACTGGCACAAGACAGACCGGAGGAGATGGTACATCCATGGAAGCTAAAGCGGTTATATAGAGCCATAAATAGTTATCTGCTAGAGAATAATGTTTCCCGTGAAACAATGTGGCAACTGGATATAGCGGCTGTTTTTCTGGACGCCCAAAACAAACAGGCTCGAGTGCGGTTTACTGAAAATGTGATTATGCAAGAATAGCCGTCCAACCTTTCCATAGTTCCCAATAGGTCCGACCTATGGGTAGAGGTCTATGTGGGAAACTTATGGTGGGATGGCATTTGTACGTAAAGGACATATACATAAAGGACATAGTTAGATGACTGTAATACTATGTCCTTTATAGGTGCAATTTCCCTTTGCTTTGTAAAGATGTTATAGTTGTTTGATAAAAACGGGGCGTAGTATACCGGTAGTACACTTGCTTTGGGAGCAAGCTGACCGAGTTCGATTCTCGGCGCCCCGAAAGAATTAAACTGCTTTAATTTTTTCCCGATTCGGCATAGCCGAAATTGCATATGTTGAGGCATAGCCGAAACAATGCAATAGGAAGTAGCAAAGCCCCATAGTGAATTTTGCGGAGCAAAATTCACTATGGGGCTGTTTTTTGTTAGCGTGTTGGAGTGTGGGACGATATTCGTTTCAAAATATGGTTATCTCGCGGGCTCGCGCGGGCGACATTTCACAAAATCACCGAAGTCTGACGTCGGTAATTTGTGGGGACGTGATACCATCCACAATTAACCACTCCGCGCCCCAACCATTTTTTATGCCTTAAAATCTTGATTTATTGATTAAGATACGGTGAGAAATTGGCGAGATATGGTGTTGTGCTATGTCACGGGGTCGTATACGATATAGTGGGTTAAACAAATTATAAAGGTCAGACCTTTATAAATAGAGGTTGATGAATCCCATTACATATAAGCCCCCCATAATATAAAGGTCAGACCTTTATATTATTCAATAAAAACCCATTAAGCAAGGCGGCGATACTATGAAAAGAAAGTATCTCTGGCATAGTGGCTCCGACGGCAAGACATTGATTGTGAGCGGGGTACAGTCCCTTTTGGAGCCTTACTTTTTTATGGTTGGGAAGTCAATGTACCTTGGGAGCTTGTAGCTTTTAGTAGCTTGTATGGGAATATGAGGACAATGTGTGGCGCCGCAGGCGCCACCCATCTATCACCACATACCAATATTCATAACAGGTTTTGCGTGTAATTATACGCAGTTTTTGTCCGTTATTTTTTCAATTCTTGCAGTAAAAATTCGCGCAAAGTGGGGAAGAGAGTCTGCGAAAAGAGTATTGCCTGCGTGGCGGGATTGCCGGCGAGAAATGTCTGCAAGTCTATGCTTAAGTCTGCGGAGATACTTCTGTTTATATGCGCCAGAGTGATAGCATTTAAGTCGCGCGCATCGGTGGTGTCGCCCGCACTGGTGGTGGAAACGAGGGCCACCATTTTTCCTGTTCCGATATCTATGACCCCGCTACCGGACGACCCTTTTTGCGCGATAATACTTCCGCCGACAGATATCAGGTCAATAGACCCTGTTTTGAATGTGTAAAGCTGAACAATACTGGAGACGGCGCTTGCCGGCCAGAGCTCTTTTTGGATAATGATGCCGCCCAAAAAGCCGGCAGGATAGCTTGCGAGGAGTACCGGCGCTTTTTCAATAAGTGTCGCGCCGCTTGCGTCCGGAGAGATGTAAGGAAATTGGGACGGGAGCGGTGTTTGAGTGCGCGATGAGGTGATATGGAGAAGAGCAAAGTCGTTTTCCCCGGTACCTTCCGGATTTTCTTCCAAAACCGCGCGCGCGTTGTCGCGTATCCAGTCTGGTGAAATATAGAGAAGTTTCGCATCGTAGGCAATTGCGGCCGGCGCGCCCATGCGAATCACGCAATCAAGCGCCCCATTGCGCGGGTAGTCCTCCATAAGAAAATATTCTCCGATGTGCGCGTTGGTGAGGATGATCCCGCGCGGATCAATGATCATTCCACTGCCCGTGATGGATCCGAGCGGACTCCCCCCTTCGTTGGCGCACAAAATGTTCACAAGAGCGGCGCGCGCCTTTTCGTTCAAGACATCGGGATCGGGGGGTTGGGCGGTCGGCACGAAAGAGGACAGTGCCTTTTTTACCCGTTCTGTAAGGTCGGCGATGTCGGATGTTTGTGTTTCGGGAATAGATGTCTCCACTGCTACTTTTTCCGGCACTTTTGTTTCGTCAATCACTCGTTCTTGTTGTTCTTCAACGCTGTGTGGCGGCGTGATAGCGGGCGTTGCGTGCGAAAAGTCGGCGGGATCTATCGCGCCCACCAAAACGAAAAAAGCGAGAAGCGCCGCTCCCAGAATTTCGCCGATTATTTTTAAAAAAGAAATGATCGTTTCCAGCATTTGTCTATTCATTATATATTATTTTGTCCCTTTGTATGGTACGCGCCGTTCGCCACACAAATATATCGTTGTCTGCTTTTCCCTTGTGGCGATGCGCGTCCAGTGATATATTGTAGTGAAGAAAATGCCCTGATCCTTCACGGTATTTTCGCAGGTTTGTAAGCTAATTTTTTCATCACCATATGATGGGAACATGCAATGGCTGCGGCAATGAGGCAGAACTCAATGACGCGGGAATGTGCGCGGATTGCGCGGGGCAAGCTCCGGCAGAAGAAATGAGCGGAGGGGAGGATATGATGTAGCCCAACCAATGGATCACGCCATCCGCCTGCGGCGGATGGCGTGATTTCGTTTTCTTTGCTAGAATCGTGCTCATATTTGCGGGATTAGTTTAATGGTAGAATAGGAGTTTTCCAAACTCTTGGTGGGAGTTCGATTCTCCCATCCCGCACAAGCGGAGCGCGGTAAGGGATGAGCACGCAAACTGCTTTGCGTGCGTGGAGAATCGAACAGCGGAGCTATGTTTTTCCAGCAGGAAAAACAAGTGAGCTGGTGCCCAGACCGAGGAGCGCGACTGGCGCGACGAGAGGCGCGGGCGATTCTCCCATCCCGCACAGGCGTATTGCAAAATGGTAAATTTAGTGTATAGTAGAGCAACTGAATTTCGTATTCACTAGAAGCTACAAGCTAATATCTACAAGCTATTTTTATGGGCACATCACGAAAAAACAAACGAAAAAGCGTGAAGCGCCGCCGCCGCAAAAAACTGCGCCGCCGAAATCGCTTTAAGAATAAGTAAGCAAAAAACACCCGGATGGGTGTTTTTTGCATCGCTAATCTTTAATCTTCGGTCATTAGCCAAAAAATCGCACAGTGGTGCGATTTTTTGGTAAGTGGGTTCCGCCCGAGGCGGACGATTTTCTCCGGATCCGGAAAAAACCAAAT
>CAYIHM010000034.1:0-2034 GCA_964363265.1 uncultured Candidatus Saccharibacteria bacterium | reverse complement strand
TTTGTGCCGCCTAGTTTTTCGTGCACCGCGTCAATAATTGCTGCTTTGTTCATAATAAAATAAGAACGATATATGCGTGCGTGCCGGCAATGACAGCAAACAAATATCAATGATTACTAACACTGACAAATATCGACCTTGGTATTATCGGGTTGGCCATATTGAGGCCGGTACCCTATAAAACATTATATAACAAGGCGTTTTTCATGCAATGAATGCGAGGCGGGGTACAGGGGGTAGGGTGAAGGGTATGGCGGGAAAAGGGATGAGCGGGACTGGGCGGTCTCGTAATTCAAAGTAAAACAAAAATGGGATGTTGATAAGCGTACGTTGAGCCGGTGTCGATTTATTGACTTTGTATGTGATTTCCTACAAACTCACTATGGATTGTTCATCCTGATCAACTACCCCTGCTCAAAGGAGGGCACATGGCATCGACCATAGAAGAGAAAGAGGATTCTGGCCGTCAAACCCGTCTCGTGTGTATGGATTGCGGGCATACGGCGGATCCGTTGCGGGAACGAGTGTTTAAGTGTCCCGCGTGCGGCGGGCTGTACGATGTACACCATAAGGATTGGTGGGCACCCTCAGCGTATACTCGGACATCCGTTTTTGATGAGCGGGCACTGCCGTGTCAAAGTGTGTACCACAACTCCGGAGTGTGGAGATTCTCCCGCGCGGAGGGGTTGCTTATGCCCTTCATCAAGTGCGAACACATTGTTTCGCTAGGAGAAGGTCTTCATCGGATAGTAAGGGCTGGTCGGCACCTCCATAATTGGATTGGACCGAAGGTGGATCTGTGGGTGCTCGAAGAGGGCGCTAACCCGACGGGGTCGTTCAAGGACAACGGCATGACTGTTGCGGTTTCCATGGCAAATGCCTCTGGTGCGAATATCGTCATTTGTCGGTCAACCGGCGATACGTCGGCGGCCGCCGCTGCTTACGCGGCGCGAGCCGGTATTCCCTGCGTTGTGCTTTTGCCGCGCGATCAGGGAATAACGGCGGCGCAGATGGCCCAACCGCTTGTACATGGGGCGACCGTCATCATGTACCCGGGAACATTCGACAGCGTCAAGGGCGCGTACAACGAGCTCGTGGAGAGTGGGGCGGCGTATCCCGTGAACTCGATCAATCCTTTTCGGATCGAGGGGCACACGGCGACGGCCTATCTCATTGCGCAGTTTTTCAGATGGGAGTTGCCTGACTGGATTGCGGTGCCGGTGGGCAACGGGAGCGACTCGTCGTCGGTGGGTATTGGTATGCGGCGGCTTCTTGCCGCGGGGATAGTAAAGAAACCGGCGCGGATCCTCGGCGTACAGGCACATTCCGCAGACCCGCTGTACGCGGCATGGGAACATGCGAGGAATGGAAGTCGCACACTACCATCAGCAGAACAGTGGCTCGCGGCGTATTCTGCGCAGGAGGACCATGTTCCTGGACGAACTGCGGCGACCGCACAGGACATCGGTGATCCGGCCTCGTACAAAAAGGTGATCCGCGAGATCAGCGGATACGAGGAGACAGATGGTTTTCCGGGAGCTATGCAGAAGGCTTCCGAGGAAGATATTCTCGCGGCGGTCGCTATGGCGGCACGCGACGGTATCGAGATTTGTCCGCAAACTGGCGTTGCGCTTGCCGGTCTGCGAAATGCCGTAGGGAAGGGGATTGTCCCTCCGGAGGTTCGGGTGGTGCTGGTTAGCACCGCGCACCTCACGAAATTTCCGGACGTTGCGGCGCGAGCGAGCGGCAATCAGATCAAGGAGATCGCCTCGTGTTCTGCCGATTTGATCGCGCGGATCGCGGGGTTGTAAGGAAGCAAACGGCGCGGCTGTCCCTAGGGATAGCCGCGCCAAACAAAATCCGTAGAAGTTTGACTTCTACGGATTTCTTATTTACATTACCGTTTTACCGGGCGAATTCTATCGCCTTTGTTTCCCTTATGATATTGATTTTAATTTCACCGGGATATTTGAGCTCTTTTTCCACGCGGTCGGCTATTTCGCGCGCCATTTTTTTCGCGTCCATGTCGGAAAT
>CAYIHM010000033.1:0-6599 GCA_964363265.1 uncultured Candidatus Saccharibacteria bacterium | reverse complement strand
GGAAATTTGTCTGCGACGGCAGACAAATTATCCCTGACCGAAAGCGTACTCGCGTTTCCCGGTAGGGGCATAAAAATAACGAAGAAAACGAGAAGCGTTTTCTGACTATATTTTTAGACCCTGCCGGGAATCGAAGGCCGGAGGCGCGGCGGCGCCGACGAATCAGCAGATTCGCTCTTGGAGTTCGGGGTCGCGCAAATTTCCAGCAGGAAATTATCCCTGACCGAAAGCGTACTCGCATTTCCCCGTAGGGTTATGGAATATAATCCCGCTGTGTAATCCTCTCCGTTCGCTTTGACGAAGCCACCCCGTTCGCGAAATAGAAGCACTGTATGCGTCTACTATCATACTACATAGTATGATAGTAGTGAGGAAAGGCTCTATGCATTGTTGCTCGCGCAATTACATTGAGTTGCATATTTGCGGTGAATTGCTACTATATTGCTAATAAGGTATGGAATTATTTTCTTATCTGTGGCAATACATCGTTCAAGCGTTCGGGCTTATCATAGCCTACGCGTTCGCGGCGGTATTTATTTTTCTCGTACTGCGCCGTTTTCATTCCAAGAAAATCACCGCCGCGCTCGTTGTCATTTTCATCGGAGCATCTCTGGCATTTTATGTACCCAATGGCCTTCCAAATGCTTTCCAGTACCCATCTTCTTTAAAGACATTCGGGCCGAGCGCCGGTCCCATTCTCCCATTTGGGAATATTTCTCAATTCTTCAAGAATTTTAATTCATTTGAACGAGTGCGCGACATTGCGAGAAATCCAACTGATGTTCCGCGGACAATCAACCGCAACGCGGATGGTATCGTGGAAATAAACCTGACCGCAAAAGAAATGATTGGCGAGATAGCCGATGACGTTACGATTAATTATTGGACATTTGACGGGACCGTTCCGGGTCCGTTTTTGCGAGTGAGGGAGGGCGATATTGTGCGACTGACCCTAAATAATGACCCGACAAGTTTACACCATCATTCAATTGACCTCCACGCGGTAACGGGCCCCGGCGGCGGCGCGGCTGCGACAATTGCCGCTCCGGGAGAAAGCAAAACAATCACATTCAAGGCGCTCAATCCCGGCATATTCATCTATCATTGCGCGCATCCGAATGTGGCAAACCATATGGCGCACGGTATGTACGGTCTCATTCTTGTTGAGCCGGCGAAGGGACTGCCGCCGGTTGATAAGGAGTTTTACATAGTGCAGGGCGAATTTTACAGCTCCGGCGCTTTGGGCAGGAAAGGCTTACAGCTGTTTGACCCGCAAGCGATGCTTGATGGAAAACCGCAATATATCGTGTTTAACGGCAGAACGGGCGCATTGGAAGATCATATGAAGGCGAATGTCGGCGAAACCGTTCGTTTGTTTGTGGGGAACGGCGGCGTTAATCTTATTTCAAGTTTTCACGTTATCGGAGAAATCTTTGACCGCGTATATCGCGAGGGCGACTTGGTAAGCGCGCCCGCAGAGAGCGTGCAAACCACGCTTATCCCCGCGGGCGGCGCGGCGGCGGTTGAATTCAAGGTTGATTATCCGGGTAATTATATATTGGTTGACCACGCGCTCTCGCGTCTTGATCGCGGCGCATGGGGAGTACTCCGCGTTGACGGAGAGGCGGACCCAACCATTTTTGAGGGAGAGATACAAAATGGACATGGGCACTAGCATCCACAATATGGACACGCGAGCAGAGGACGCGCTATACTTATTGTGGTTTATAAACTAGCTAATTTTTATGAACATCAAACAACAAACGTCTCCCGCAAATCTTGAGAAATACGCTTTTCTTTGGTCTGAGGCACGGCTTGCCATCGCGGCCATTGCTCTCTTTATCGGCGGTTACCCGCCAATCTTGAAAATCGTATCCTACTCTTTATACGGTCTCGCGTCTTCCCTTCTTACTGTAGCGTGGATTATCTCTGGCGTCGCGTCAGCATATCTGCTCTACCGCTGGTACACGGGTGCAAAAACCCTTTTCGGAGGGAAAACACAACTTGATGCCGCCGCATTTTTCGTAAGTGTCGTATCTGGTATCAACCTCGGCCTTACAGGTATTTTGGGAACAAACATCGGAATGACAATTTCTTCAAACTACACGGTATTTATTCTTGTGGGCATTTTGTATCTCGCATCCGCCGCACATCTCTACAAGCGTTGGAACACGTCCGGAAGAAAGATGTTTTGACAAAACGCAAAACAGCGCAACGGATCGCAAAAATGCAAAACGAAACGAGCGGCTCAAACTAATCGTCATATCCCATAGAAGTCAGACTTCTATGGGTGTTAGGGGTGGAGGAACACAATAAAACACGCCGACACGGACAATGGAGCGGAGACGGAACTTGTGATTTTTATCAAACACCGAGTGTTTGATAAAAATCTGCAACAGTCTCAAGAATCTTTGACCGAGTATCAGCGGTCGGCAAACTTGGCAAACACCGAGTGTTTGCTATGTGGGTGGGAAAGAAAGCTTTGCCTTTGTTCCCAATTCCACAAAATTTCAAAATAAGTGTGGTAGGCCCCCCCTTGCATACATTTTATACTATAGTACAAAATGTATGCAAGGGGGGGGCAAGTGCGTGCAATACCAAAAAACGCCTCCAGCGGCAATTTTTGCTGGCGGTTTTTGTTGTAGGTTATAGGTTGTAGGTTATAGGTTATCACGCGCGCGCCAACCACGCTTCATCCTGACGGACGAGGAGTTTTTCAGAGTCTTCAGGGTGCGCCATCACTTCCCGCACCACGCGCTCCATACGCATTGATTGTGAACCTTTCACGAGTACGATGTCGCCATCTTTCAATATTTCTTTTAGCGCCATACCGGCATTGCGAGAATCCTGGAAACGTATAATGTTCTCCATTTTCATTCCGGCCTTCTGCGCGCTTTCAGCTATCGTCTCCGCGCGCATTCCAACAGCGTATAGCACATCACATATCTTTGCCGTTTCTTCTCCCGCCTTGCGATGTTCCTCTATCGTATGTTTGCCGAGTTCTAACATATCGCCCAAAACTGCGATTTTTCTTCCTGTTGTTTTCACTTCTTTCAGGGCGTCGAGCGCGGCTTCTGTCGCCATTGGTGAAGAGTTGTATGTATCATCAAGAATGGTCGTGTGCCGTATGCCTTCCACTATTTTCAGTCTGCCCGGCGGTGTTTCAAATTCACGAAGCCATTCCACAGCGGAGACAAGATTAATTTCACGTGACACACCCACCAAAAGCGCGGCGAGTACGGCATACGCATGCTGACGGCCAATCGTACCTTTTATTTGCACGGGCATACTCGTGGAACCATAATTGACCTTAAAATTGACGCCCTCCGGAATACCGTTTGCGCCATAGACCACTTGATGATTGGATGCGCTCATAGATACATTCTCATCAAAGCCATAGGTGAGCACGCGCGCGCGCGACTTTTCTTTCATCGCGAGTACGCGCTCATCATCGCCATTCAATATAAGCGCGCCGTCTTTTGAAACGGCGGCGGCGAGGTACGTCTTTTCTTTCACGACATCGTCCACGGATTGGAAAAATTCAATATGCACGGGCACGTCGCCGATGCGCGTAATCACCACGATGTCCGGGCAAAGCCAGCGCGCGGTTTTCTTTATGTCATCGGGACGGTCCGCGCCAATCTCCAACACGAGCCATTTCGGATAATGATTTTTTAAAAAGATAAGCGAAAGTCCTTCCAAAATATTTGAAAACCAGAGCGCGGGATTATTCCAACCGCTTCCGCACCCTAGAATCGTGAGTGGGACGCCGAGTTCGCTGTTGAAACTCTTTTCACTCTTGCGTACATAATACGCGTTGGAAAGTACCGTATAAATAGCGTCCTTTGCGGAAGTCTTCCCGACATTTCCGGTGACAGCCACTATGTTGGGTTTGTATTTTTTCAGCACAAGGCGCGCCTCCCATGTAAGAATCCAAACGATAATATTTTTCAGTAATAATTTCATAAATATAATTCAAGTTTTAAAATCAAAATGCAAGATGACAATGTAAAATTGAAAATTCTAAAATTGCAGATTCCTTAACTTTACGATTTAGACTGTCATTTTTCATTTTGCTTTTTTCATTTTTATCTGTCCGGCGGTATCTCGTAATAATTTATCAAAAATTTCGTCATATCAATAAACGGGCTGGTCAAAGTCTGTGAGGCATATTTCACATCCTTTGGGTATACATTGTACAGAAAAATGATAAACCGCGGATTATACGCCGGGAAATAGCCGAAAAAGGAATGCAGATATCGGTCGTCGTAATACCCGCCATTAACTAAATCCGCTATTTGCGCCGTGCCAGTTTTTGCCGCAATACTATAGTGTGGCATTGCCACTGTACCATCTAAAAGAGCTTTGTCCACAACGGTAACGAGCATCCGTGTAATCTCGTCCGATGTCTCTTTTTTTAGCACCCGCGCGCCGGGGTCAGGATATGTTTTCTTGCTATCGCCGCGCACATATTCCACGCGGTCCACAAGATGCGGAGACGGAAGATATCCGCCGTTTCCAAGCGCAGAAAGCGCGCGCACTGTTTCAATGGGTGTCATCGCAATTCCCTGCCCGAATGCCGCCGTCGCGTGCTCTATATCGCGCGTACTGTCCAAGTTGTCAATGAGTCCGTGAGTTTCATTTGGCAACTCAATGCCCGTCTCCACGCCAATGCCATAACTTTTCATATACGTACTAAATATATCAGGTCCCATTTTTTGCATCACAAACACCATACCTGTATTAAGAGATTGGTTTAAAACCTCCTGCATCGGCACAACTCCGCGCGCCTTGCCGTCAAAATTTGAAATGCGCGCGCTATTCAATACAACATACCCTTTATCATTGTATGTGGTTTTAGCGGTAACCGCACCGACATCCAGCGCGGCCGCCATCGTGAGCGGTTTTATAATAGACCCCATCTCATACACACGTTCAACAATCGGATTGGAAAACACGGCAGTATTTTTTTCATACTGAAAATCATTCGGGTCAAAATCTGGCAAAGACGCCATCGCGTAAATCGCGCCCGTCATCGGGTCCATTATGATGCCCCCCACCGATTCAGACGACCAATCCATTTTCACTTGCCCCAATGCTTCCTCAAGCACTGACTGCACTTTCGGTTCAATGGTCAGCACAAGGTCGCCTGCACGAGAGTTATCAGTTTTCAAAATTGAGTCGGTAATGTTGGAAAAAAGTTCGGCAAAAAAATTCACGTACAACCCCTCCTCTCCGCGTGAAAGAATGTCGTTGTAATAACGCTCAAGACCATATACGCCTGTCTGTTTGTCGCCTTTATAGCCGATAAATCCCAGCATATGCGCGGCGGTGCGGAGGGCCGGATAAAAACGCCATCGTTCTTTATGCACGCTCACGCCAACAATGCCAATATCGCCTATCGCGTACGCTTCATCTTTGGGCACCCGTCGCGCTATCTCTTCATATGGGTCGTTCGTTTTAGCGATTTTCGCAAAAAAGCCATCTCGGTCAATCAATGTAATTGCGCTGATTTTTTCAAACACGCCATCTGCATCTTTTATCCGTGTCGGGTCAATGGCTATTATATAGCCGGTCTGCACTGTTGCGGCAGACACCAATTCGCCATTCTTACCCTGAAAAAAAATATTCCCGCGATCAAAAATATTTGCCACTGGGGTTACATACTGGTCATCTGCGAGTTCTTTATACGAACCACCGTGAACAATCTGCACAAAAAAAAGACGTCCTCCCAAAATAAGAGCAAAAACAAAAAAGGCGATAAATATAAGATGAATGCGTGCCGTGAATGTTTCGCTCATAGGTATTTCATCCTAATTTTTAGCGATTAACAGTGACGACGCTCTGTGCTTCACCGCCACGCACGGCAAACCGTGTTTCCTTGGACTCAAAAAACCCGAGCGACTTTGCCGTCGCCAAAGTAAGCTTATCTGTTTCACTGAAATACTCAGCCTCAAGAAGAGCAACGCGCGAACCGACAACGGAAATTTCTTTCTCAACATTTTTTCTTTCCACAACGTTCCAAACGCTCGCATTCAGAAAATATGAATAAGCAAAAAGAAGCAACATAACGGCGCCGCACACGCCCCAAAGCGCGAATCTGCCGTAATCTGTGTGTAATTGTTCAATATGTTCTTGTATCATAAGGTTTTTATATTTTCGCCGCTCCTCTCAATTTCGCGCTGCGCGAGCGTGGGTTCCTCAGCTTTTCTTCCCTTCCGACAACTATCGGCTTCTTTGTAAGTATCATAATCGCGCCGTCTTGCACCTTCTTTTTAAAAAACTCCTTCGTCGTCCTATCCTCCAAGCTGTGAAATGATATGACCGCGATACGTCCGTCTTTTGCCAATCTCTCCGTCCCCTTTTCAAGCGCCTCGGCAAGCGCACCAAGCTCGTCGTTCACGGCAATGCGAAGCGCTTGAAATGTCTTTGTAGCCGAATGAGTACGCCCTCTCCGATACGGCTTAGGAACATTTCTCTCAATGATTTCCACGAGTTCGCCGGTGGTCTTTATACGCTTCTCTTTGCGCGCCTCCACGATGCCTTTCGCAATTCTTCGTGAAAATCGCTCTCCGCCAAAGCCGTATAAAATGTCTGCG
>CAYIHM010000032.1:0-6735 GCA_964363265.1 uncultured Candidatus Saccharibacteria bacterium | reverse complement strand
TTTTCGCGGGGGGATTTTTTCGGAAAAATGCGTTCGGACTAATTCAAGAATACTGTATATCGTAGCGAAGCGGAAATATGCCCTCGCTGCGCATCAGTTTGTAACAACAAACTGATGCAAGGAATCGAAGCCTGCCGGCAGGCAGGCCCGATTGAGATATTTTTTGAGTTCGTTTTGCGAATGAAAAAAATATCCAATTGAGGTACTGTTCCTGTAAGGAACGAATCCTGCATCGCTCACTAAACACAAAAGACACACCAACTCACGGCCGTGAGTTGGTGTGTCTTTTGTGTATGTTGAACCTATGAAAGTGCGAATGCCTACGCGCTTACTTTGCCTACCAAAACACGGGGCAATATGCTATCGTGATAGTATCAAACTCTGGTTGATTTTACAGAGTGGTTCAATATGTTCAGCGACTTCGCTACATTCATCCTTTCCTACGCAGGTACCTATATCAGTATATTCATTGAGGAAACATGGTGGTTCCTTTTATTTATTGTTCTCTTCCCCGCCGCGCGCTCCACGTGGCTTTATTGGCGCCAGCTTCTTTTTAGGGCAGGAAACACCTGCGTACTGCTTGAACTCCGCATACCGCGCGAAGTTACGCGCGGTCCTCGCGGTATGGAACAAGTCCTCCGCGCCCTTCATACATTGCGCAATTCCCCCGACAACATAGGAGAAAAATACTGGGACGGCGAAGTAACGCGATGGTTCTCTCTTGAGCTCGTAAGCTTCGGCAGTGAAGTGCATTTCTATATTCGCTGTCCCATCAAACAACGCGGTCTTGTGGAAGCGGCCTTTTTCGCATACTATCCAGACGTTGATATCGTTGAGTCGGAGGATTATATGAAACGACTCCCGGAGGATGCTGATGAACTTTGGGCGAATGGCTACGAATTTTACGGAGGTGAACTTCTTCTCTCCAAGCCGGGCGCCTACCCGATAAAAACGTATTTGGATTTTGAAGTCCCGGATGAGGACACGCAACTCGTGGACCCGATTTCAAGTTTTCTTGAAGTCCTTGGAAAAATAAAACGCGAGGAGTTTGTTGTTATGCAAATCAACATCGCGCCGGCAGGCCATGAGTGGGTTGAAGAATTTGAAGAACTCGTGGAGAAATTGCAAAAAAGAGGCGCTTCTTCGGGAAAAGCCGGCGACGAGGGCTCTGAATTCACCATTAAATCTCCTGGACAACTCAAGGTGGTCAAGGCCGTGGAGGAAAAATTGGCGCGCCCCGCGTTTGAGACATTGATACGGATCGCTTACATAGCGCAAAAGGAAACTTATTACGACACATTCGCCCGCAAAGGTCTCATCGGCGCGTTCAGCCAATACGGAACTCTTGATATGAACGGTTTCCGGACCAATCACAAAGCCAGCACGCGCACGCGCATCTGGGATTGGCCGCATATCTTTCCGACATCACGCAGAAAAATACGCCAAAAGCGTTTCTACGCTCTGCTTCGCGAAAGAGAATTGCCTGAAGAAGAGTGGGCGGGAAAACTATTAAGCTCGCATATATTCAATTGGAACAACCATTCCGAAACAATATTTCTGACGACAGCAGAACTAGCTACGATATTTCACCCGCCGATGCACATTGTGCTCACCGCACCGCATATTCCGCGCGTGGAAAGCCGCAAGGCAGGCCCTCCTGCCGGTATTCCAATCTACGGAGACGATAGCGCAATAGAGAAGTTCACGTAAAAACAAAAATATAAAAATATGGCACAACCATACAAAAACAAAGGCGGCGGAAAAGGGAAAGGGAGTGGCGGCAACGACTCCGCCATAGGCGAAGCGATTGTTATAATTCTCATTTTGGCAAGTCCGCTTATCATCGCTTTTCTTCCTCTTTTTGTATCATTTGAAAAAGACGCCGTAACTTCAGTCATCAACACTTGGAGAACTGTTGTAAAACCTCTCGTGATTTTCATAGACCTCGCGTTATTCGGCTTTTTGGTATTTCTCCTTTTGGAAATATTCCCTCTTCAACCGCGTTTGAGTATGTCCCACGCACCACGCGAAAAAAAGATACCGAAACACGAAAAAGACCCATCGCTTGCAAAAAAGTGGGAGCACATACAAAAAAGAGTTGAGTCGCCAACGCACGACAACTTGCGTATAGCTATCATTGAGGGCGACTCCTTGATTGACCACTTCTTGCGCAAGTCCGGATATGCCGGCGAGAGTATGGCGGAACGTCTTTCACAAATAAACCCTGCGGAAATAAAAAGTCTGAATCGCCTTTGGGACGCTCACCGCCTGCGTAACGTCTTGGTGCACACACCGGGAGTAAGCATTGCCCCAAACGAAGCGCAGGCCGCACTTTTGGCCTATGAAACATTCTTAAAAGAGCTCGGCGCGTTGTAGTTAAGGATAGGAAGTAGGTGTTAGCCGTTGGCAAAACGGAAGCTCAAGAGATAGACGTTAGGCATTGGCAAAATATGAAAGCACAAATTAAAAACTGCCAAAATTGCAAGCACGATTTCACCACAGAGATTGAGGACTTTCTTTCTCTTGAACGGTTTGAGATTAATGATCTGAATGAGTGTACGCGATGTATTTGGCAGCGCATGGCAGCATTTTGGGTTTTTGGTGTCTTTCGAAAAGGGAAATCGGCGCTTTCCGGAAAAACAATTATTACGACCTTCTCTGACAAAGTAAGGTTTCCGATTTATGCTCATGATGAATGGGCGTCGGATGCTTGGGACCCCCTTTCATATGGACAAGAATATGATTTTGCACGCCCATTTTTTGAACAATTTGGGGAATTACAATCCAAAGTCCCGCACCCGCATCGTTCCGGGATCAAGAACACAAACTCTGAATGGTGCGACGATGTCTGGGAATCCAAAGACTGCTACCTATGCCGCAACCTTCTTGGGTGCGAAGATGTGAGTTATGGGTATCGGATAGTTAACTGCAAACGCTCAGTGGATGTTGCGTACTGTTTTGACATGGAATCTTCTTATGATTGTGCGTATTGTTTTAAATGCTATAAGGTAAAATATTCTTTCGACACGCGAAATTCAGTAGAAAGCGCTTTTCTTTATGATTGCAGAAACGTGCAAAACTGTTTTATGTGTTGGAATTTGCGCAACAAGCAGTATTATATTTTAAACAAACAGTATTCAAAAGAAGAATATTTTGAGAAACTCAAGGAATATGACACGCGCTCGCGAAGCTCCATCAAGAAACTGAAAAAAGAATTCGCGCAGATCATTGCGGAAAAGGCGATACATCGCGCCAGCCATAATGTAAAAGTTTCCAATTCAATCGGTAATTTTCTTGATGAATGCAAAAATTGCACGAATTGCTATTTTGTTGAACAGGCGGAGAACTGTCGCCACATTATTCGCGGTCTTCAGGTTAAAGATGTGATATATGGTGTCGGGTCTATTGCGGAGAAAGCGGCATTTACGATGATGGATGGATATGCATACGAAACTATGTGCACCCTGCGCTCAGGGAACTGCCGATATGGCGCGTATCTTGATTATTGCGAGGAGTGCGAATATTGTTTTGGATGCGTAGGACTTCGCAAGAAGAAATATTGCATTCTAAATAAACAATACGCCAAAGAGGAATATGAGAAAACAATGGGACATATCAAGGAAAATATGAAGCGTGACGGTACATGGGGATGCTTTTTCCCGCGCGATCTGACATACGGAGGATACAAAGAGTCTATGGCAAATGTATATTGGCCGCTTAGTAAAGAACAGGTTGTGGAGAGGAAAATGTTGTGGGAAGATTCGGCCGATATAATGGCGGAAGGAAAAATGGCGGACGAACTCCCAGATAGAATTGATAATGTCGTGGACAAGATATCACGAGAACAATTGATCTGTCCTGTTACTAAGCGGCGTTTTAATATTGCGCCGCAGGAACTCGTATTCTATAAAGCCGAGGGTATCCCATTACCACAAGAGCATTTTGATTATCGAACCATAGAGAGATTTAGGCCGCTTACAGTGAGTGTGCCATATATGGGAACATGTTTCCGTTGCAGTAAAGAAATAACGCACTTTTACCCATCCGAGTGGGAATATAAAAAGATAGCGTGTACTGAATGTTATCAGCAGGAGGTGGCGTAGAATGAGTCTATAAAGTCTGAATGTTTGTAAACCCAGCACCACTTTTGCCGATTCACCCGCTTTACCGCAGAATGTGAATAGTGGTAGCACAGCGACAAGGAGCCACGGCCGTGTCTTCCGCAAAAGTGGTGCAAGCAGGAGCGTGGGTTCATCCGTTTTACCACAAAGTGGAATAGCAGTATTACAGCAACAAAAGCCACCATCGTGTTTTACGCAAAAGCGGTGCTGGGTAAAGTCACGAAACCATAAATCACCCGGGACTGCCAGAATTGTAAACACAAATTAAAAACTGTCAAAATTGCAAGCACGATTTCACCACAAAATCGGGAGATTTCGTTTTTGTCTCCTCATTTACTCGTCTACTATTCTTTCAAAATATCGCTTAGGGCTTTTTTCAGCCCTTGCGCGTCAGGGCCGTTTTTCTGTTGCTGTCTTGGCGGAGCACTCACATTTCTTGGCGAAACACTCGTATTATTGTGCTCTTTGTGAAAAGTGGGTCTTCCTTTATTCGGGATGTCAGAACGCTTCAATTTTGGCCCGCTTCCGGCTCTTTCTGCTTGGTCAAATTCAATACCTATCGCCGCGAGCGCGGCGCTTGATTCCACCACGCGGTCGCGCGACATTCGCGGCGCAAACACCGGTTTCATTTCCCCTCTTTCTATTTTACCGTAGCAGTCGGAGCAATATACGGGCCGCCCGCCGCGTGGCTCAAACGGCACAGTGGTTTCTTTCGCGCAGCTGGAACACACAGTGTTGTATTGCACTTTTCCGGTATTCTTGTCGTGCGCGGCGGCACTACCAGAAGATACCACGCCTTCGCCATCATCACCGCCGGAGCCGCTACTCCACGCCATTATCTCCCTTTCAACATCCTCATTCTTTCGCGAGTAATTCTTCCGCGAAAGCTCTATCACTTCTTCCTCAGACATCACCTCTTCGTTCAGCTTAAACGCCGGAAGGGTTATGGCGGAAAATGGCCGTGTCGCGACGCCGTTCACCATCAATTTGATATAGATATGATAATTTGGCAAATTCACGATATCTTGTATCACGAATTCCGGCTCAAACTCATTTTCCAAAAATTCGGCATCAGCCGCGCCGATACGAAAAACAATCATCGTACCCACGTTGCCGAAAACCGCATCGCGCACTCTTGTAGAAGAATCTTCCACGAGCTGTCCGATATACTGGTGCGCGATGATAATGTTCAGACGATACTTGCGCGCCTCAGAGAGCACGCTCGCAAAAGAGTCCGTCGCGAAGTTTTGAAATTCGTCCACATATAAATAAAAGTCTCGCCGTTCGTCCTCCGGCACGCGCACGCGCTCCATCGCGGAGAGCTGTATCTTTGTAATGAGCATAGAACCCAAAAGCGAAGAGTTGTCCTCCCCGATGCGCCCCTTTGAAACATTCACAAGAAAAATCTTGCCCTCGTTCATCAAGTCAAAAATATCAATAGTACTGCGCGACTGTCCCACCACATTGCGGATGAGCGATGTGGAAAGAAACTGACCCACTTTGTTCTGAATCGGCGCGATTGCTTCGTTGCGAAATTTGTCCTGCCATTCTTCAAATTCGCTCACCCAAAATGCCTTTACCACCGGGTCTTTCAAATTGCCGATAATTTTTTGTCTATAATTCTTGTCCGTCAAAAGGCGCGGAATGCCAAGCAGTGTCGTGTTCGGCGTATCCAAAAGCGCGAGAATCGCATTATTCAAAATATATTCCATACGCGCCGACCATACATTCGCCCACATCTTTGTGAAAATACCCATAAGACCGGAAGCCACCAAGTGTTTGTATTTCGGGTCCGGAAGTTCTAGTACATTAAAACCGATATGATAATCCGTATCCGCCGGATTGAAATATATAATATCTTTCTGTCGTGAGCGCGGGATTTGTTTCAAAATACCCTCCACAAGTTCGCCGTGCGGGTCCACAACGCACACCCCCTCCCCGTTGATGATATCCTGCACGATAAGATTGCCAGCAAGCACCGATTTGCCGGTACCGGTCTTTCCTATAATGTACATATGCTGACGGCGGTCTTTCCGCTTTACGCCAAAAAGTTTGTTCGCATTGCGGAAATCCGTCCTGCCGATATATACAACATCTTCTTGCTGGAGTTGTTCTTCTTTCGCTGGCATTAAGTAAAGTATAGCCAAAAATCAGCACTTTCACAAACTTCTCTGTTGAGGCGGCGGGACTTTAATTTTTCCGTAGAACGCAAAATCCGAAGCGTCTATGGTAAACGCGCTCTTGCAATTTTGACATTGGCGAGATTCTTCCTGCATATAGTGATATTACCATAGAGAGCGAAGTCCCGCACTCAGTGGTCTGAGTGCGGGATGAACGACTCAATAGTGAAGTCCTTTTTGCAGTTCTGACAATTTTTTATTTCTACGTTCATAATTATGTTATTCCAGTGTTCTCAAGAACATTGGAATAGGGAATTTATACTATTCTCTAATTCGCGCGAATTAGCCGCATAATGAATACAGTCAGTACGTGCGACTCGTGCGCCGTTCAATTTCGAGAATCTCCACTATTTGAGTCTCCGGATATGCGCTATAGAAAATCCGATAACTGCCGACCCTCCGACGCCATTTGTTTTCTTCGCCTTTCAATTTTA
>CAYIHM010000031.1:0-6839 GCA_964363265.1 uncultured Candidatus Saccharibacteria bacterium | reverse complement strand
TAATTTGCGCGGCATAATCACAGAATCGTTGTTTCAGCGGGAACAAAGTATTCTGTGCCGTCATCTTTTTCTTTTCGAATCTTTCCTTCCGCTTCCAGTATTTGTATGGCTTCCCGCACGCGCGCCACGGTGTGTTCCCCGCAGAGTTCCAACAATTCTTTCTCGGTTATCGGCCACTTTCTCAATAATGCACCCAATACTTCTTTTTTCGCTTTTTCCAGCAAGGCGCGGGCCTTTCCCATTTCTTCCGGTGTTGGTTCGGGGACATTTTCTATTATCGGATCATATTCGGGCCCAGATGGGAATTCTATACGCATAATTGTTATTGTTAATCATAATAAAGATGCTCACATATAGTACACACCTTTTCGCGACTATCGTTGTACACAGAAAAAGCGGGAAAGGGGCGGGGGAAGCTGGTATAATATAAATGCAAATTGCAACCTGCCTGCCGGCAGGATATAAAATGAAAAATGAATGAGTCCGCTTCGCGGACACTGATATCTTGCACTTTGAGATTTTAATTTTAAATTTGAAATATGCGCGTGGAAGAAGGACAATTGAAAAAATTCATTATTGATGCCGGATTACTGTCCGAGGCGGAGATTTTGCGCGCGGAGCATACCGCTGAAAAAAAGAAAACGACGCTTAAGGAGATTCTACTAAATGAGGGCAAAGTTTCGGAAGATGATTTGCGCAGGATGGAGGCGTATGTGCTCGGCATTCCGTTTGTCAATTTGAAAGATATTAAAGTAGATTTTGAAGTGCTTTCGCTCATTCCGGAGCCTATCGCGCGCAATCATAATATAATTGCATTTAAAAAAATGGGCGACACGCTTGAGGTGGCGATGCTTGATACGGAGGACCTCGCGGCGATAGATTTCGTGAAGAAGAAAGTGGACCTCAAGATATTGCCGCGCCTCACCGATAGCGAGTCAATCAAAAGCGCGCTTCTGCAATATCAGAAAAGTTTGAAAGCGGAATTCGGCGATATCATTCAAAAAGAAGCGGATATCTTGAGGACGATGCCGGAAAGTATGGAGGGCGAGGATGCGTCGGAAAAAGACCTCAAAAAATTGGCTGAGGACTTGCCTGTCGTGAAGATCGTGGACACGCTTTTGAAGCACGCAATCGTGCAGAATGCGTCCGACATCCACATTGAACCGATGGAAAAAGAATTGCTCATCCGCTATCGCATAGACGGTATTTTGCACGACGCGATGATGTTGCCGAAAACGGCGTCGCCGGGCATCATCGCGCGCATCAAAGTGCTTTCCAATCTCAAATTGGACGAAAAACGGCTTCCGCAGGATGGACGATTTAAAATAGAGGCGGAAGGGGAGAAAGTGTCGTTTCGCGTGTCCACTTTGCCCACTGCGTTTGGCGAGAAGACGGTGATGCGCTTACTCAAAGAAACATCCGCTGGCGCTGGTTTTACTTTGGAAACGCTTGGTTTTCACGGGCAGGCGCTGGAGGAAATACACCGCGCGACGAAATATACGACCGGTATGATACTGGTTTCGGGACCCACCGGTTCTGGAAAGACCACGACGCTTTACACTGTGCTTGATATTTTGAACACGCCGGAAGTGAATATCTCAACCATTGAAGACCCGATAGAATATCAGGTACCACGCGTGAATCAAACGCAGGTGAAGCCGGATATCGGGCTGAAATTTTCCACAGGCTTGCGCGCGCTCGTGCGCCAAGACCCGGATATAATTATGGTCGGCGAGATTCGCGACAACGAAACCGCGAGTTTGGCGGTGAATGCTTCGCTCACAGGGCATCTCGTGCTATCCACTCTTCACACGAATTCCGCCGCCGGCGCGATACCGCGTTTGCTTGATATGGCAGTGGAGCCGTTCTTGCTTGTGTCTACGGTGAAGGTGGTGGTGGCTCAAAGGCTCGTGCGCAAGCTCTGCAAGAGCCGCGAGAAATATTTTTTGAGCAAGGTGGAAATTAAAAATCTTGAAAGCAAACTGGATATGAACGCGCTTTTGGCGCAATTGAAAGAAGAAAAAATTATTGACGAGAAGGCGGTGTGGGAAAAGATACCGTTTTATAAACCGAAAAAAGCGGATGGGTGCGAGGATGGTTACAGCGGACGCATCGGTATTCACGAAGTGCTTTCTATGTCGTCCGCGGTGGCGGCGCTTGTGATGCGAAACGCGACCGCGAAGGAAATAGAAGAACAAGGAAAGAAAGAGGGAATGAAGACGATGCTTGAGGACGGCATTTTCCTCGCGGCGCACGGCATTACGACGATAGAGGAAGTGCTGAGGGTGGTATCTGAATAAATTAAAATTTAAAATTAAAATCTCAAAATGAAAAATGACAATGTAAAGTTGAAAAATTATTTATGCATCTCTCATTTCCACATTTTTAATTGTCATTTTTCATTTTGATTTTTACAGTTTTTATTTTTTATTATGCGTTTCTCATATAAAGCCATTACGCCAAAGGGCGAGAAGATATCCGGCACCGCGGAGGCGGGGGATAAATACGAGCTTGCGCATCAGGTGCGCGGGCAGGGCAATACGCTTATTTCAGCGGAGGCTTTGGATGTAAAAAATGGCTTTGACCTTTCGCGCGTTAACGCGTTTTTGTCGCGCGTAAAAATGCAGGACAAGATTATTTTTGCGAAAAATCTTGGAGCGATGCTAAAAGCCGGACTTTCGTTATCGCGCTCCATAAGCATTATGGAGAAGCAGACGGGCAATTATAAATTTAAAAAGATATTGGCGGATGTCGGGTCGGATATCAGTAAGGGTAGTACTCTTTCCGGCAGTTTGGCGAAATTCCCAGATGTTTTTTCCTCGCTTTTTTCCGCGATGGTGAAAGCGGGAGAGGAATCCGGCAGTCTTTCAGAATCGCTCAATATTGTGGGAGGGCAAATGGAGAAAACATATATGATCCAGCGCAAAATCCGCGGAGCGCTTTTGTATCCGGCAATCATAATTTGCGCAATGCTTGTCGTCGGCGCGCTGATGCTCATTTTCGTGGTGCCGACTCTCACCGCGACATTTAAGGAGCTTAATGTAGCACTCCCGCTTTCAACGCAAATAATCGTCGGGGTCTCTGATTTTCTGGTTGAGCATACGATTGTCGCGTTTCTCTCGCTTGCTTTGTTTGTCGGTCTTGCGATTATGTTTTTCCGTTCACGGCGAGGGAAACGGATTGTTGATTTTTTGGTAACACGAATACCGCTCATCGGGCCGCTTGCAAAAAAGGTGAATGCGGCGCGCACCGCGCGCACGCTTTCATCTCTCCTTTCTTCCGGCGTTGACATCGTGGAGGCGCTCGGCATCACGCGCGATGTGGTGCAGAATTCGTATTACAAGGAGGTGCTGGAGGGCGCGCAAAAAAGTATTCAAAAAGGAACTCAGCTTTCACGCGCGTTTTCGGAAGCGGAACATTTGTACCCGATATTGGTCGGAGAGATGGTGGAGGTAGGCGAAGAAACCGGAAAACTTTCCGATATGCTTTTGCAGGTGGCGCTTTTTTACGAAGGAGAGGTGGAGGAGGCGACGAAAAATATGGCGACAATCGTGGAACCGTTTTTAATGGTGTTGGTGGGCGTGGTCGTCGGATTCTTTGCGGTGTCTATGATCTCGCCGACATATTCGCTGTTGGATAACATTTAGGCATCAGGCGCTAGGCTCTAGGCTTTAGGAATAAAAAAGATGAAAACAAACTACCAATTACCGACTACTCGCCACTCGATAAAACGAGGAATGACAATACTGGAGATTGTGATTGTGCTTGGTATTCTCGCTATTCTCGCACTCGTGTTGGCGCGGCCATTTCTTGCTTTTCGCGACGAGCAAGTGCTCGCGTCTGCGGCGGAGCAGGTATTCGCGATGGTGAACGAAGCGCGCGCGGACACGCTCGCGGCGAAAAATGATATGCAATACGGCGTGCATTTTGAATCCGCGCGCTCTGTATATTTCTTGGGGAGCGTATTTTCAGAAGTCGGCGTTGGCAACGAAATTTTTTCTTTCCCGGCTCGCATTTCCGGCACGGCAAACTTAAACGGAGGAGGCAGCGATGTGGTATTCGCGCGCCTTACAGGAAAGGCGGCTGGGTATGGCAGTATCGTGTTAATATTAAACAATAACGGTTCAACAACGCGGACTATTGTAATCAGCGAGGCGGGAGCGGCAACGATAGTACGATGAAGTGATTAAGTTAAAGATGTCTACAGCCTGACAGCTCGGCTATATAAGGATATTTTAATTTTAAATTATGAAAGTAAAAGAATACGCGAGAACAAAATATTTTACACCAGAACCCCATACTCCATACTCTGCACATCGCGATGGAGGCTTCGGCGTTGTGGAGATTGTCGTTAGCGCGGCAATCATAACGACAGTGCTTATCGGTCTTGTCGCCGCGTTTCACGGCGCGCTCAAGATAAGCGCGGAAACCGGCAAAAAAACACAAGCTAATTTCCTCGCCGAAGAAGGAATGGAGGCCGTGCGCATTATGCGGGATATGGATTGGAACAATATCGGCAATCTTTCCACGACAACACAATACCGTCTTGCGTTTGTGAATTCCATATGGGCGACATCCACCGCCGTCGCACTTATAGACGGAGTGTTTGACAGGACATTCGCCGCTGGAGATGTGTATCGCGACGGCGCCGGAAAAATAGCGTCATCGGGCGCGTATGATTCGGAAACGAAAAAAGTAACGGTGCTGGTCGCGTGGCGGAAAGGGAATGCGACAACCACGGTTTCCATAGCGACATATTTCGCCCGGATTTTTTAATGTACAGAACAGAATATATGAAACCAGCTGCCAATTACACATCAACCGCTATCCGCTGTTCCAGCAGAGGGTATACCCTTATGGAACTCGTGGTATATGTCGCCGTGTTCGCGCTTCTTTCCGTTGTCGTTGTGAACGCCATTCTTTCCGTGGCAGGGACATTTCTCGTCATTCGCGCGGAGCGAAATGTGAATACAACAGCCCATACGGCGTTGGAGCGCGTGGTGCGGGAAACGCGGCTCGCCATCGGCGTGGACACGTTCGCGAGTACATTCGGCGCGCATCCCGGACGGCTTACGCTCAACACGACCGATACTAACGGCATCGCGGCAACGGTGGAATTTTATATTGAGAATGGTACGTTGAAGGTGAGAGAGAACGGTGTTGACGCGGGCGCGCTCACGCCGTCAACCGTTGCCATTGATACATTTATTATGAGATTTATCACGGTTGGTTCCGTACAGGCGGTAAAAATTGAATTGACACTGCACGATACGCGCGGCGGAACCGCACGATCTTTTTACAACACCGCGCTTTTGAGGGGGAGTTATTAGTTATGTGGATCGTTCAAATTAAAAGTGCAAATCTCAAAATACAAAATGACAATTAAAAATGTAAAATCAATAAATACGGAACATTTTTAATTTTACAGTGTCATTTTGCATTTTGATATTTTAATCTTAAATTCAGCTTCTCTATTTGTATAAAAACCGCTATGAAACAAATTTCCAGAAAACTTCCCACTAATCGCGGTCAGGCCGTACTGATGTCCACCGTGTTTTTTATGTTCATCTCGCTTGCCATATCAATGGGGCTTGTAACTCCAGTAGTGAAAGATGCGGAGATTGCGCGCGCGGGGTCCGGGTCCGCGCAGAGTTTCTTTTTGGCTGAGGGCGTCGCGGAAGACGCGCTATATCGGCTCAAGAACGGCGACACTGTCGTGAGCGGGGAAACGATTGCGCTTAACGGCGCGACATCCACCATCACCGTCACAGATGTCGGCAGTAATGAAAAGCAAATCGTTTCTTCCGGCGATGCGAAAAATCTCATCAGAAATATCACGGCGCGGCTTACTGTGACAAGCGGTGTGGCGTTTAATTATGGTGTACAGGCGGGACCCGGCGGTTTTAATATTCAAAACAGCGCGAGCATAAACGGCAATGCTTATTCCGCAGGGCCCATCATTGGGACAAATTCAAACATCATCAGAGGCGATGTGATTTCTGCTGGGGTCGGCGGTCTTGTGAACGGCATACACGCTACTTCCAGCATCTATGCCCATACGATACAGAATTCACAGATAGATAAGGACGGATATTATCAAAGTATATCCGGAAGTACTGTCGGAGGCACGAGTTATCCGGGCAGTGCTGACCAGCCGATTGCCGATCTGCCGATCGCGGATTCGCTTATAGACCAATGGGAAACTGACGCCGCGGCGGGCGGGACGATCACAAGCCCGTGCCCGTATAGGATCACTTCAAGCGTTACCATCGGCCCGAAAAAAATAAATTGCGATCTTGAAATCAGCGGCAGTCCGACCATTACGCTTGAGGGGACGCTGTGGGTTGTCGGGAATATTGTCATAAAGAACAGCCCGACATTGCGCATCTCGCCGTCGCTTCCGGGGAAAAGCATCGCCATCATTGCCGATAAGCCGACAAACAGGACTTCCAGCAGTAAGATAGAAATTGAGAACTCCAGCGTGATAGCCGGTGCGGGCGCGGGGTCGTATATTCTTATGGTCTCGCGCAATACGAGCGCGGAGGACGGGGGCGGCGAAGAAGCTATTGAGGTGCAGAATAGCGCGCAGGGCGCATTGCTTGTGTACGCGGGGCACGGCGAGATACATCTTGCCAATAGTGTTAAGCTGAAGGAGGTGACGGCCTACAAGATAAAGATTTCAAATTCCGCCAACATTACTTATGAAACAGGACTTGCCTCGCTGGTTTTTTCTTCCGGCCCAGGCGGATCGTGGACGATAGGGAGCTGGAAGGAAACGGAATAATGGGCATAATGCCCTTTTTGGGACATAGATTCACTCAATTCTTTCAGACTTAAGC
>CAYIHM010000030.1:0-7177 GCA_964363265.1 uncultured Candidatus Saccharibacteria bacterium | reverse complement strand
CGATGCATGATGATGCCTTCACGGTATTCATCACACACGAGCCGATTATGAAGGGGTACTTGCGAAGTAACTGGGTTGACCCTTATATAGCAACAAACTGCATCGTATGGAGCCCAGCGTTCATTATTCGCGGACACTGATATCACTAACGCAGTGCCCAAGTATCCAATCCACGAGGAAACCGCCTCGTGGATTTTATTTTACTTGGCCTATTTTCACAATCGCGGCGTTCGTCAAATTTGCCACATCATCAAACCTCCCCTCTTCAGTGGAGCCTAGCACAACCACAATAATCGGACGAAGCGGGCCCGCCTCAAGCGCAATCGCCAGATTGCCGCCCGCAAGATCCGTGAAGCCGGTTTTTGACGCAACTATGCCCGGAATCCTGTCCAGGGCTTTATTGGTATTCTGCGTCGTGTGCACTCCGTCGGACGATTGTATGGAAACGCTATTGTACGCCGTCGCCTCCATAAGATTCGGGTGGGACTGAAGCACATACGACAACAGCGTTCCTATGTCTCTCGCAGACCCGTAGCCGCCGGAAATAGACGCGCTTTCGTCAAGACCGCTTTCGTTCAGAAAATATGTTTGCGCAAGACCAAGCTTGCGTGCTTTTTCATTCATAGCATTTACAAATCTCTCTTCCGTGCTCGCGTCCATATTTTCGCCGGGAAATGAGCCGACACTGGCCAGGGCGCGCGCGCCATCGTTGGAGGAAGATACAAGTGTCATATCTATCATATTTTTAATGTTCCACTTCTCTCCAATACGAAATCCGCTGTCACCTTCCGGCAAAAGGGCGTGCCGGTTTATGGAGAGCGTGTCATTTGCCGAAGCGTGCTCAATGGCGACCAGCGCGGTCATTATTTTCGCAACGGACGCCAGTGGAAATTGGAGCTCCGCATTTTTTTCATACAAGACATTTCCGGTTCGCACGTCATACACATACGCGGATTTCGCTTGAAGCGGTATCTGCGCAAAAGGGTCCGTTTGGTCTTGCGTTAGGTAGAAATCATCCGTCAGTGCGTCTTCATCAACACCTCTCTGCCACAAGGCGGGTGCGGCGATAAGCGCAATTAAAATAAGCGGTGCGGCAATATGTATCCATCTTGTTTTCATATTGAGAATTGTGCTACTCGTCTATATTTGCGTTTTCTTCCACCTTTATTTCTTCCGTCACTTTTTCGTTTTGTTTTTTACTGAAAAGTGATATCTCTGAGCGCACCGCGTCATATTCCGACAATTCCTCCGGACACGTGATGCCGAGATACGAGAGAAGCTCAAAAGTCGGACGATAGAGGAAACTGCGCTGGTCGTCCGGATTTGGTATTCGCTCCACAAGCCCGCGCACCATCAGATTGCGCATAATAAAGGACGAATTCACACCGCGTATATGGTCAACGCTACTGCGCGCTATCGGAGCCAAATACAAGACTGTTGCAAGTGTTTCAACGCCCGCTTTCCCGAGTTCTTTGTTCAGGTCTTCTTTTATCATTCCCTCAATTAGCGCTGAATATTCAGACGCGGTACCGAGCATTACTTCATCATCTTTGCGCATAAGACGAATACCGCGTTCCACAAGGTCCGCCTCCAAATCCTTGAGCGCCATCTCCGCATCGTCTTCGCTCATATTCAAAATACCCGCCAACTTTTTAATGGACATCGGCTCTCCCTTGAAAAAAAGCACTGCTTCAATTTTTTGTTTAAGCCTCATAATTCTTCTTGGTTGTTGGTGGTTTGTTGTCGGTCGTTAGTTGTACCGTGGCACTCCTACATCGCGCGATTCCATCTTAATATCCGCAAAATGTCTGTCTTGCACAACTTCTATCGCACCCTGTTTTACCAATTCAAGCATCGCCAAAAAACTCACCACCACATTCACGCGGTCGGTCTTTCCCATCTTTGAAAACTCATTAAAACTCATCTTTAGGCTCGCTTGGATCCGTTTTGCCAAATTGTCTATCATCTCTTCCAGGCTCACGATTTTCCGAACAATAGTTTCAGGAATTATCTCTTTTTGCGGAAGATTTGCCAAAACGCGCCGAATGGCCGAGAGCAGTCCCCCTTTTGTCGTCTCCTTGTCCGGCGAAAATACAGGTTCGGCGTATCGTGGAGCATTTCTAGCGAAAAGTATTCGCTTACCGAAACGCTCGCTGATATTTCTGCTTGCTTCTTTTATTCTCTGATACGCACGAAGTCGCGCCTCCAAATTCTCAATGTTGCCTTGCTCGTCCTCCGAAAGTGCAAGCGATGGCAAGAGTGATTTTGATTTAATGAGCACGAGCGTAGATGCTATCAAAAGAAAATGCGCCGTGTCCGAGACCGGCAAATGCGAAAGCCCGCGAACGTGCGCGATATAATCATCAGCCACTTGCGCAAGTGAAATATCGTTAATGAAAAGTTTACGCTTTTCAATCAAAGAAAGAAGAAGGTCTAGCGGGCCTTCAAAAATATCCGTTTTTATTTGATACGTTGCATCCATAATGACAATAATACAGTTTTATAAGCCTTTTTCAAGGGATTACTTTGAAGTATCTCAGTACAGCGCGCACGCGCTTTTCACCAAGCTTAAAATGTGCTAAATTTACTTTCGGATATTTCGTACCACCATAGTTACCCATAGGTCCGACCTATGGGTAGACAAACGAGGACAAAACAAAATGGTAAGCGAGAAAATAAAACAGCGGCTATGCTGTAAACAACCGGCATCCGATGCGTGTAATCGCAATATTGATACGGGCGTATGCATAGGAATCAAGGCTGGAAAATGTCTTTCGCGCCGTATTCCAAAGGGCGGTAGTGGTCCATTTTCACCGCTTGTACACAAAAACAAAACCAGCTGAACTGGTAACAATAAAACGCAGGGACGACAAGTCGTCCCTGCGTTGCTATTTTAATTTATCACGTATCCCAAGCTATAGCTTGGGTTACGTGATAGTATGCGAAAATATGCGAAAAAATATTCTATTTTGAAAGGAGTGTGTCAATGCGGTTGAGGTCGCGCGGGAAAAGTGCCGCCTCTTTTACATTTTCAATACCCAAAAGGCGCGCCGTGAGTCGCTCAAGGCCGATTGCGAGTCCTCCCTCCGGTGGCATACCATATTTGAATGCCTGCAAATAATATGCGAAATGTTCCGGATTGAGTTTCCATTTTTTAATATTTTCAACCAATTTTTCATAATTATTGATACGTTGTCCGCCCGTCGTTATTTCAATACCGCGGAAAAGCATATCAAAACTTTTCGTATAACCGGCGTCTTCCTCGTCTTCATACGTGTAAAACGGGCGTTTGGACACCGGATAATGCGTTACAAAAATAAAATCGGAATCATATTTCTTTTTCGCGTATTCGCAAAGCATCCGTTCGTGCTGAGGCTCCAAGTCCGGCTCGCCGGCGCACTTTTGCCCGTATTCCGCACCTAAAATCTCCTGCGCCTCGCGAAGTTTTAGGCGCGGTATTTTCTCCGGTATCACTGGTATCTCCGATGAAAACATTTCAAACTCGCGGCTGGAATGCGCGCGCAAATCGTCCATCATAAAACGTAACATCCGCTCTTCAATGTCCATAATGTCCGTATGGTCTTTGATGAACCCGTATTCAAGGTCCATACTCGTGTATTCATTCAAATGGCGCGTCGTGCTGTGTTTCTCCGCACGATATATGCTTGTTGTCGTGAACACTCGCTCCAAAACACCCACCATTATCTGTTTATAAAGCTGGGGACTCGTCGCCAAATACGCCTTGTGGTCAAAGTATTGAACCTCAAACGCGGCCGCTCCGCCTTCCGCATCAGCACCAGTCAATTTGGGCACTTGTATTTCCGCAAACCCTTCACCGACAAGAAAAGAGCGGAATGCCTGTATGAGGCGCGCCTGAACGCGCAACATTGCCCTACTTTTTTCGCGGCGCAAGGTAAACGGAAGATTATCCAAATAGGTGTCAATATTGATATCAGCCACATCCTTCTCAAACGGAATTTCAGCCGCTTCTGAAAGGACTGTGATACTCGTAATTTCTATTTCTATGTCCCCTGTCGGCAAATCAGAATTCACCATTTTCTCAGGACGCTTATTCACGATGCCATTAACTTCAAGCACCCACTCGCTCCGTACAGTGCCGGAAAGCGCGTGTGCTGGAGCGTGGTTTGGCAGTGCCACCATTTGCACAATCCCGCTTCTGTCGCGCAGGTCAATAAAAATGAGTTTGCCGTGGTCGCGGCGCACATCCACCCATCCTGCGATGGTTACCTCTTCGCCTATATGGTCGTGCAGAGTATCTATGGTGATTCGTTGCATAGTATATTGTTATGAATTATTAGGATGCATTTTTTTCATTTCATCTTTTATCATTCTAATCGCGGTATCCTGCTCAGTCTGATATATCTCACAGATATCCGGATGTTCCATTAAGATACCTTGGATAAGCGCCGGGAAATCAAACAGCCATGCTGTTCGTTCTTCTTGCGTCATTCCGCCATTATCCATTTCCGAAAACAATTTTTTCGCAATCTGACTCGCAATACTGAAAAACGCAAAATTGTCTTCGCGGGGAGAAACTCGGTCCGGTGACTCATTGGGTCGCATATTTATATACTTATATTAACTATTAATATCTGTACCGTTTGCGCTTTACTACGCGATCACTAAACCGATTCGCTCACGCACCGTTCGCATTTTCGCCAGCCCACGCTCGCGAGCTATCTCGCCGCCGTTTTTCAGTATGCGCAATATATGCCCGCGGTCGCTTGCGAGCGCATTGCGCCTATCGCGCATTGGCCGAATGAACGCCAGAATATTCTCCGCGAGAATCTCTTTGGATTCCTTATACCCCATACCGCCTTTGCTATACCTTTTTTCAATATCGGGGAGTGCATTGGCGCTAAAAAGTTTGTGCAGAGCAAATATGTTGCAAGTTTTCGGGTCCTTCGGTTCCTCCGGCGTTTTGGAATCTGTTACGATAGACATCACGGCTTTCCCTATTTCTTCATCGTTGCCAAAAAGCGGAATCGTATTACCATAACTTTTGCTCATTTTCCGTCCATCAATACCGGGGACGACCGCCACATCCTCTTTAATAATCGGGGTGGGTAATTTGAATGTCTCACCATAAATACGATTGAATTTCTCCGCAATATCTCGCGCCATTTCCAAATGCTGTTTTTGGTCTTGCCCTACAGGCACAACATCCGCATCCTGGATCAAAATATCAGCCGCCATCAATACTGGATAATCAAAAGTACCGACATTCACTTCCTTACTCTTCGCCTCCGCATCCTTGAATGCGTGCGCGCGCATCAAATACGGCATTGTCGTGATGCAGTTGAAAATCCACGCAAGCTCGGTTACCTCCGGCACATCGGATTGAAGAAAAAGTATGGTCTTTTCCGGGTCAATTCCGATTGCAAGATAGTCAAGGGCAATATTATAAGAGTCCTCAGCGAGCGTGGCGCTGTTCTGCGCACCTGTAAGCGCGTGGTAATTCGCGATGAAAATAAACGAGCGATACTCATTCTGCAAGTCCACAAATTGCTTCATTGCCCCGAAGTAATTGCCGATATGCGGCCGCCCCGTCGGTTTTACGCCTGACACAAGAATGGGTTTTTCGTCATTTCCATCAATCATAAGCTTCATAATAGCAAAGATATGTTGAAAAATGAAGAGATGCGATGGACAGCGCAGTTGGCATCATCCGTCCGCCGCTATCGCCATATACGGTATCGTACCGTATATGGCGATAGATCTTTTCAATTTTTCACTTTTGCGAGGCTTTGCGATACGCGACCTGCTCCCGTCCAAGTCGTGGACAGGATGTATACAATACTATCGTATTGTGTGCATCCCGTCGGAAATATTGGATTGAGACATAAAAAGGGCCGGTCGTGAAACCGGCCCGCCCGCGCATCTTATACGCGCAGAATGTTTTTCAACCGCACAAGTTCCGTCTCCATATCCGCAAACGACATCTTACGGAAACGCTCCGGCACAAACATTGAGCTATCCATATCGGTAAGGTCGTGCTGGGAAAAGTAAGAGTCTTCAGCTGGTCGTATCGTGATTGGCCAAAGACCGTGTTTTTCCCGCGCACGCTCGCGCAACGCCTTCTTCTCTTCTCCGCTAGTTTGTTGCGAGAGAAGCGCGAGCCGTTCTTCCGTAATCTCTTCCGAAATGTGCCCCTTCACGCACCCAACGCGCGCAACCGTTCCGGGTACCATCCGTATGACTGTGTGTTTCGGCACAAGCGCGGGAAATTGCATACGGATATGTTCAAGAATACCGGAGAGCGTCGCGCGGTATTCCTCGCTCATGGCATAGTGAATCATATCAGGTCCCGATATGTCGTATTCCAAACACTCTCCAGTCTTCCAGTATTGCGCGAGCGTCGCGAGCGCATGGGCATATGCCGACCCTTGATAGCACGCGCCGCCCGAAAGCGCGCCGACACAGTCCTTTGTGAGAAGCGTTTCAAGCTCCGAAAGTACGTTCGCAAACGACGCGGCGAGGTCTCCGCGCGCGATATGCGCCGACATGTCTCCGGCGATTGCCGTAAATGTCCGACTATTTTTGTCGGGGGAAAGCGCAACTGTCGCCCCGCACGGGAAGATGTAGCGCTGAAACATCCGCTCAGGAATGGTGTCCGCAAGATACTCACACACTGGATGCAGCTCTTTTTCGTACCGATTCAAGAGCGCCGATTGGGTGGTTATCGCTTCTGGAAATAAACTCACCATTGCCGATGTATGCACGCGCCCGAGATAACGACCATCTTCCGTCCGCGTATACGCGGTAATCTGGCGTATGCCATTTTTTGCGTTTTCCCGATACGCCGCATGCCGTTCATTAGAAACAAGCGTGGTCGCGCTGCCGCCCTTTAGCATCTGCGCCGGCTGATTGTTCATATCGGCAATGACGCAGGTAATATCCCAAAGCATCTCGGGAACTCCGGCGCTCCAGAGCGATAGTTTATAGAGCGAAGCGTTTCCCGGATGACTGGTCATAGTAACCGGCACCCCTTTTTCGCGAAGCCAAACCAAATCGTTAATAGACACATTACGATCTTCTATGATGCGAAGCATTGGAGATTCTCCTGTGCAAGTTGGATGTGAAAGAACAACAAAAAGAAAAACGGGCGCTTGAGTCTGCAAGAGCCCGTTTTTGTGTTCATACTTTATTATTCTTT
>CAYIHM010000029.1:0-7304 GCA_964363265.1 uncultured Candidatus Saccharibacteria bacterium | reverse complement strand
GTGTAAGAGGAATGTAGGGGGAATGTAAAAGGAATGTAAGGTGTAAGTGGAATGTGATAGGAATGTGAGAGGAAAAAAGAGAAAGCAATTCCCGTTCCGTTTGATAAAATGTATAATGAATAGCAATGGAAAAGAATTCATTTGAGGCGGTACCGCAGTTTAAATCTCCCGAAGAGGAGATAGTGTTTTTGCGAGCGCAGTTGGCTGAGAGAGAGAACTCTGCTCCGCGCGCGCCGGATGGCAAAGAGCGTGAGCGTATCGCGGAGGATGTCGTGGCAGTATATCGCGCGGAGAAGTCGGAGAGCGTTCTTGCTCCACAATATCGCGCGACGCGCGAGCGTACGGAACAAGTCGCGCTCAAACTCTCCCCTGAAGAGCACGACAAAACAATGGAAGAACTTCTCGGTTATATGCAGGAGAATGGTATAAAGAATACGCTTGATGTTGTAGGAAAATTGAACAATCCGCACATTGCAGACGATTTTCATCGTTTCCTTGTTCAGTATGTTGCGTCTCGCGGCGCGACACCGGGAATAAAGGAGGGAACCCCGCTTTTTCGCACCCTCAATATGAAACTTTACGAAATTGCGTTGCCGAAGGAAGCGGATGAAGAAGGGCAAAAACACACATTTAAGGAGATGGTGGCGGCAATGGAGCAATTTTATGCAGGTATGCTTTCCGTTGGCGATACGAAAAATCCGGTACTTGGACGAAATTATTTCACTATTGAGATCGCGCTCCCGCATATCGGCAGTGAAGTTGTTTTTTACGCCGCCGTGCCGTCCGCAAAGGAAGATCTTTTCGCAAAACAGATTCACGCCGTATTCCCGCACGCGAAAATAGAAGAGAAAACGGACGATTACAATGTGTTCAATGACGGCGGCGCGTCTGTGGGCGCTATTGCCAAGCAGGTTAAAAATCCAATCTACCCGCTCAAGACATACGACACATTTGAGCATGACCCGCTGAATGTCATATTGAATGTGTTTGCACGGCTTAAGGAAGAAGGCGAGGGCGCGGCGGTTCAGCTGGTGATAGCGCCGGCGGGAGCGCATTTCGTACTGCGCTACGGACACGCGCTTGATAAAATCCGCAAGGGTGTGCCGGTGAAGAAGGCGATAAATATGCCGGAAACATTTATAGGAGAAATGGGGAAGGAGATTAAGGAATTATTTCTCGGTTCCGGCGCGGCTAAAAAGGGCGAATCTCCGAAAGAGCCCGTTGACGATGTCGCAGTTGAGCAAATAAAAGAAAAGGTCGGCAGTACGATAATGCAGACGAACATCAGAGTGATAGCTTCCGCGCGCACGGAGCCGCGCGCGCGCGCCATCCTTGCCGACCTTGAATCGGCGTTCAACCAATTCACCAACACGCAGGGCAACGGCATAAAATTTGAAGAGCGCAAGGGACGCGGCCTCCTCAGGTTCTTCAGTGAATTTTCATACCGCACATTTTCAGAAGATGACGGAATGCCGTTTAATTTGAAAGAGCTTACCACCGTTGTGCATTTCCCCGTTATAGGTACGGAGTCGCCGCATCTGCGCGAAGCGAAAGCGGGGTCGGCATCCGCGCCGCTTGATCTGCCGAAAGAGGGAACATTGCTCGGCATAAACCGCTATCGCGTCGCGGAAACAAAAGTATATATTGGAAAGGAGGACCGCGTGCGCCATTTTTATGTGATAGGACAGACAGGTACTGGTAAGACCGTTCTTATTAAAAATATGATTCTACAGGATATACGGCGTGGCGATGGCGTGTGCTATATTGACCCGCACGGCACGGATATAGTGGACATTCTTGCCAACATTCCGCCTGAGCGAATAGATGATGTGATCTATTTTGACCCTGCATCCACCGCGCGCCCTATGGGGCTCAATATGCTGGAATATGATGTGAGCGCGCCAGAACAAAAGACTTTCGTCGTAAACGAATTATTCGGCATTTTCCAGAAATTGTATGAGAAGATTCCGGAATCAATGGGTCCGGCATTTGAACAGTATTTCAGAAATGCGACAATGCTTGTAATAGAAGACCCGGAATCCGGCAGTACGCTTTTGGATATTTCGCGCGTGATGGTGGACCCGCAATTCCGCGAGATGAAACTTTCCAAATGCAAAAATCCGATTGTAACGCAATTTTGGCGCGACATTGCAACAAAAACTACCGGCGAACAGGCGCTTGCCAACTACGCGCCGTATGTGACCAATAAATTTGATGTTTTCACGGCCAATGATATCATTCGGCCGATTATCGCGCAGCAGAAGTCGGCGTTCAATTTCCGCGAGATAATGGACAATAAAAAGATTCTTTTGGTGAATCTTTCCAAAGGGCGGCTGGGCGATATTAACGCAAACTTAATCGGGCTTGTGCTGGTCGGCAAGATATTGATGGCGGCTCTTTCGCGCGTGGATATGGTGGGTAAAAAAGAAATGAATGATTTTTATCTCTACATTGACGAGTTTCAGAACATAACGACACCGTCCATCGCAATCATCCTTTCGGAAGCGCGCAAATATCGTCTCTCGCTCAATATCGCGCATCAGTTTATCGCGCAACTTTCCGAAGATATCAAAAATGCCGTATTTGGCAACGTCGGTTCAATGGCAATCTTTCGCGTGGGAGCCGAGGACGCGAAATTTTTGGAGCCCCAGCTTGCTCCCACATTCAAGCAAAGCGATATTGTAAATATAGATAATTATAATGCCTATGTACGAATGCTTGCAAATGGACGACCGGTCAAGCCGTTCAACATTCAGACGATGCCGCCGCCGAAAGGAAATCCCGCGATCGTAGAGAAACTGAAAGAACTTTCAGCGCTCAAGTACGGCCGTTCGCGCGAAGAAGTGGAAGAAGAAATAGCGCGCCGTTATCGCCGCGAACCGCCCCCAATGCCCCCGCATACGCTTCCGGACAGGTAATCTTTGACAAGTGAAATTATTTGCAAGCGGCAGTCCGCTCTCAGCGTTATATTTCCACGCTATTTTTGCGCTATGCATACATTTAACCCTATAGTCTGAAATGTATGCATAGCGGGTATATTATCACTCGGTTTGTGCTTTTGCATATGTATTGGCACGCGTGATTGATTTTATAAGCATTTACTGTTAGTATGACCCCATTATTCTTAATTTTGAATTGTAATTTTGCATTTTGACTTTTACATTTTACATTAACTGTTATGGCACATCCAAAGGAAGAGAAAACATTCGTAATGGTCAAACCCGACGGAGTTCGCAAGGGGCTTGTCGGAGAGGTTATACGGCGATTTGAACAGCGCGACCTGAAGATTGTTGCGATAGAAATGTTTCAGCCGACTCGCGAACAGATAGACAATCACTACCCAAAAGACGAAAAATGGGTTACCCGTTTGGGAGAAAAGACGCTTTCTACATACGAAAAATACGGGTTTGACCCTCTTAAGGAGCTCGGTATGAATAAACCTGAAGAGATTGGACAGGAAGTGCGGAAATGGCTCGTAGATTATATGATGTCCGCACCGTTGGTGCGTATGGTGGTGCAAGGAGTTCACGCTGTTGATATGGTGCGCAAGATTGTGGGAGTTACTCTCCCTTATCTTGCCGATATGGGGACAATCCGCGGGGATTTCTCAAATGATTCTCCCATTCTTGCAAATGCGGAAAAGCGTGCAGTTATGAACCTAATCCACGCATCAGAGACACCGGATGAAGCGCTTCACGAGATTAAGCATTGGTTCGGCGAAAACCCGCCAGTGTTCAATTATAAGAGATTTGGTATTGACGAATAGCAAGTTTGCATTTCAAGTTTGTTTATCTGTTGCTTTTATTTTTGTTTCGGCGTTACAATGTATGCAGGGTTACTTGAGGCATTATCTAGGCTAAATAATATTTTAAGGGAGTCTCACATAACCGTACGTTTAGGCGTACAGTTGCGGACACCCACCTAGCTATTGGCTAGGTAAAACTTTGGTAGCCCTACAAAGACCTCCGCCTTCCGCGGAGTTTTTTGTTGTCGTACCAAGATATTTCTGCGCAAAGCCTCGCCTTGTATAGAATATGGGGAGTAAAGGAAGTATAGAAAAAATTAGATAAAAATCAACGGCCGTTGATTTTTATCTAATTTTTTCTATACTTCGTTTATTTGGCATATGCTCGCCGCGTATGCGCACACACGATTTCTTGCTATACTTATCAGTATGATACAAAAACAGTTGTTGGTATGGCTTTCCATTTTGCTTTACATAATCACATTTTTGCACCTTCTGGCGCTTTATTTTTTTTGGTATTGGAGTATTTGGTGGTACGATATTCCAATGCATTTTTTTGGCGGTTTGTGGGTCGGCGGCATGGCATTTTTGGTCTATCGGTATGTGCCGGCATTCTCACGATTTCGCGGCAAGCATCGGCTGTATGCGTACGTCGTTCCGTTTATTGCAGTATTGGCGGTGGGCGGTCTTTGGGAAGTGTTTGAATTCGGTCTTGATACTTTCATAACGCTTGAGCAAAATGATGTTTTGGATACCATAAGCGACATCGGTATGGACACGGCAGGCGCGCTTTTGGCAATCCTGTATGCTAAAATGAAACGGATATGAACGAAAAAAACGCGCACAAAACAAAACTCACTTTTCACGGCGGCGCCGGATCTGTCACTGGGTCCAATTTCCTTGTGGAAGATGCGGGCGGCGCGGTGAAGATGCTGGTGGACTGCGGATTTTTTCAGGGGTGCAGGATTTGTGATGTGGAGAACAGGGATAAATTTGAATATGATCCCGCATCCATTGACGCGCTTTTTGTAACGCACGCGCATATTGACCATATCGGCCGTATTCCCAAACTCGTGCGCGACGGTTTTCGCGGCGTTATTTATTCCACACCCGCGACGCGCGACCTAGCCGAGGTGATGCTTTTGGACAGTATGAGCGTGCTCGCAAAGGAGGCGAAATGGGATAATCTGCCCGTTATTTATGAAGAGGCTGATGTACAAAAGGCGATTGCGCTGTGGCAGGGCGTTCCATATGGGAAAGCGATTAACATAAAAGGCGGATACCAAGTAACCCTGCGCGATGCAGGACATATTTTGGGGTCGGCTATGATTGAATTTGAGCGCGGAGGGAGAAAGTTCGTCGCAACGGGCGACCTCGGCAATTCACCGGCGCCGCTTTTGCGCGATACGGAAGAGCTGTCCGGCGTTCACTATCTTTTGATGGAAAGTGTGTACGGCGACCGCAATCACGAAAGCCGCGATGAGCGAAAACAAATTCTGGAGGATATTATGGAGGATACGATAAAAAGAGGCGGCGCGCTTGTCATTCCCGCGTTTTCACTGGAGCGCACGCAGGAGCTTCTTTTTGAGCTTAATGACCTCGTGGAGAATGGGCGTATCCCTGCGGTGCCGATGTTTCTTGATTCTCCGCTTGCGATTAAAGTAACGAATATTTATCGCAAGAGTAACGAGTATTTCAACGGTAATGCGCGCGATATAATTAAAAACGGCGATGACATATTCAAATTTCCTCGCTTGAAATTTACGATGACGACGGAAGAGTCAAAAGCTATTAAGGACACGCCGAACCCGAAGGTCATTATTGCCGGTTCCGGTATGTCAAACGGCGGGCGTATCGTGCATCACGAGAAACATTATCTTCCAGATCCGAAAAACACGATTCTGCTCATCGGATATCAAGCGGTCGGCACTCCCGGGCGCGCGCTTGAGGAGGGCGCGAAAGAACTCACGATTCTTGGCGACAGCGTGCCGGTCAACGCAAAGATTGCGCGTATTCACGGATATTCTGCGCACAAAGATTCCGACGCGCTTGTCGCTTTTGTGCACAATACCGCCGATACATTGGAGAAAGTGTTTGTGGCGATAGGCGAGCCGAAATCATCGCTTTTTCTCGCGCAACGGTTGAAGGATTATATTGGCGCGAATGCCGTTGTGCCGAAAGCGCACGAAACCGTTGTTTTGGACATATAATATTTTTTGGTTTTTGTTTTCGTGTTCATACTATATACTAAATATTACATACTATTCTTATGGAACCCATACACGATAAGCACCAACATCTTCAGGTCAAACTTTGCGTTTCTGGCGCGGCCGACACGGGGCATTGCGGCGCGGATGCGCTTGAAAAGGCAAAAGAATTGGGCAGAGAGATTGCGCGGCACAAGGCGATACTGGTTACAGGCGCGACGACGGGATTTCCTTTTTGGGCGGCAATCGGCGCGAAAGAAGATGGGGGCATCTCCATTGGAATTTCACCGGCATCTTCCGAGCGCGAGCATGTTGAGGCGTATCGTCTGCCGCTTGATTATATGGACATTGTGATTTACACGGGCTTCGGTTATGCGGGGCGCGATCTTTTACTCACGCGCTCGGCAGATGCCGTGTTCGTGGGATGCGGGCGCGTGGGAACAATACACGAATTCACCATTGCATTTGAAGACGATAAGCCGATCGGCGTTTTGGAGGGAGAATGGGAGATGGATGAAACGATCCGTCAGATATTGGAAAAGAGCAATCGCCCGCACGATAAGATTGTGTTTGATCCCGACCCGAAACGCCTTGTTGAAAAAGTGCTTGCGCTTGTGAAAAAAGACAAAATAGACGACAGAGAAACATTCAGCTACCGTCCGCTAAGCGGCTAGCCTCCTTTCTGACGGACGTCGCACGTCCGTCAGAGATTTATTCGGCGTATGGAAACAGGATTTAAAGAAACTCTTGAGCTGATTGCGGGTGAGATACGCATATGCAAGAAATGCCCGCTGTACAGCGGGCGGTTGAATGCCGTACCGGGTTCCGGCACAGGCAAGAGCGGTATTGTGTTTATTGGAGAAGGGCCCGGCGCGCGGGAGGACAAAATCGGCGTGCCGTTCGTCGGCGCGGCGGGAAAATTTTTGGATGAAATGCTTGCTGATATCGGTCTCTCGCGGAGTGATGTGTTCATCACTAATGTGGTGAAGTGCCGTCCGCCGGACAATCGCGATCCGGAGCCGAGTGAGGCGGCAATCTGTACGGACACGTTTCTTTGGCGCCAACTTGAGGCTATAAACCCGAAACTTATCGTCACATTGGGACGACACGCGATGCATCGTTTTATTTCCGGCGACAAAAAGATAGGCGATGTACATGGCACACTTTTCAATCTAATGAGTCCGAAGACGGGGAAAACATTTTCCATATTGCCTCTCTATCATCCCGCCGCCGCGCTCTACAACGGCGGTATGAGAGGAGTGCTCAAAGGAGACTTCAAGAAAATTTTAAAAACCTCAAACCAACAAACTTGAGATTGTAAGGATGTTGTAATACATGGAGTCATAAAACTC
>CAYIHM010000028.1:1352-7739 GCA_964363265.1 uncultured Candidatus Saccharibacteria bacterium | reverse complement strand
CTTTTTTGGGCGTGTGTATCCAAATGAGCGCTGTTTTGAGCGATGGTAGGTTGTATTTTTTCAGAATGTCTGCCGGGATGGGATCTTCCATTGCGTCCAACACGCCGCTCTTCAGTACCTTTTGGATCGTGTGATATAGAAAACCGGAAGAGAGCCCTTTTCGTTCCGGGTATACCGGGTACGCGAGCGCCGCTTCTTTTTCGCCTGCAAAAAGCGAGTCGCCCGTATCAATGGGCAGTTCTTTTGTCTTTTCAAACTCGGGATTGGCGAGATAGAGGCCGCCCTTTTTGTCGGACTGCGCGGTGCCGGAGAGTTTTATCGTGCCGCCCACGCTGATCATTTTTGCGGCGTATGGCTGATGAAACCACACGACGCGCAGTTTGCCGGTCTTGTCTTGCACAACCGCTTCACCGATAGGGATTTTTTTCCTGTACGCCTTTTTTGTTTTTACTGACAGTACTTTTCCATATACCGTGGCCGACTCGCCAGCACGCAAGTCGGTGATATTTTTTATCTCGCCGATGTGCGTGTAGCGGGAAGGGAAGCAGTAGAGCAGGTCTCGCACGGTCGCGATCCCCGCTTTTTTCAGCGCCGCGCGAGTATCGGTCTTTATGTGCGGTATTTTTTCTATCGGCGTATCTGGGCGCATAATTGCTTAATTGTACTCAATCCGTCTTTTCCGCGCCATTCTTCGTTCTTAGAAACCGCAATTTTTGTATCTGACCCATCATATTGAACACCGAGTGTTCAATATAGTGTTCATATAAAAAAAGAGCGCGTTTCCGCGCTCTTTCGCAACTTCAGAATTCCGCGAGACGGACTTCCCCCTCTTTGCCTTTGCCGGGTACCCAAAACCCAGCAATGTCTGCACCGGAGTCGGCACAGTTGAACCTAAGACACCCGACATACTCCCGGGCATCCTCGTTGTGCATCACCGAATTCGGTTTCGGTTTGAAATTTTTATCATTGGTGATGTATAGCGTTATCGGATCACCGATAAATATCGTGTTGCCACACCACGCGCAGCAGATCGCCATTTTTTCACGACATGAAATGCAATGGTCAATCTGCCCTTCCTTTTTTCTCGCGATCTCGTGTACACACGCACTTCCGAAGGCGGACATCTCTCCAATGAGCGCAGTCATGTGCCCGCATTTTGCGCGCACCCCCTTTTTGAAAGGGTTTCTTGCGAGTAACAACTTCCACCACCAGTTCAGTCTATGCACTGCAACCTCCTTTGTGGGTTCTTTCCGGAATATACACCCGAATGCGCATAATGGCAACGATCATTTTTTATTCTTTTCAGTGCATAGGATTTCAACTTTTGCACATACCGGCACGGTCGTAACCGCTGGGGGAGCCGTCGCTTTGCGCGGCGGCCCTCACGAGCGAGGAAGTTTCAATTTGTGGCGGCGGGGGATTCGAAACTTACAGTTTCAGTACCCCGATTGGATATTTTGTTTCGTTCTCTGCCTACCGGCAGGCACTCACAAAATATCTCAATCGGGCTTCGAATCCGCGCGACGCTTTTGTGTACAAAAGCTGCGCCACACTCTCCGTTTTTCGCGGAGCTCAAAACGGAGAGTGTGGGATTCGAACCCACGAGAGACTTTCGCCCCTAACACCTTAGCACGGTGCCGCTTTCGACCACTCAGCCAACTCTCCAATACAAGCTTTTAGCTTATAGCTTGTATAATTTAACACAAATATCTATGTTTTTCTAATTTCTTGCGTGGCGGTGCTTATAACTTGAGTTACCCACAATTGAAATAAGGTTTTCACTGGTACTGGTGCTGGTGTGGGGGAATGAGAGATGTCGGACCTCTCTCATTTTGGCTTTTTTAATTTAATGCGCGAGGGCGAAACAGATGACTTTGCGCGCGCCGGCCGCGCGGAGGGCTCGTTTTGCTTCGCGAAATGTGGCACCCGTGGTGAGGATGTCGTCAAGCAGAATAATGTTTTTCCCGCGCACGCGCGCGGTGTCTTTTACGGCAAATGAGCCGCGGAGATTTTGCAGGCGCACTCTCTTGTCCTTTATAGACATCTGGCTCGGCGTGTCCTTTATCTTGTAAAGGACATTTGTCGCGAGCGTGAAAGACCGTTCGCCGTCTATCAAGGACATATGTCGCGCGATAAGCTCCGATTGGTTGAAACCCCTTTTGCGCAACCGTTTTTTTGAGATTGGTATGGGAATTAAGAGAGGTTTTTCTTTGCCGTAAAAGAGGGCAAGCTCGGCGAGTTCTTCCAGTATCGCGTCGTAGAGCGCGGAGCCAAAATGCCGAGCAAAGATTGTGCGGCCTCGATACTTCAGTTTCCACAATGACTTTTTCACGGTCGGGTCCTTGTAGTTCCAAAGCGCGTATGTATTTGCCGCTGAAATATACGGCGCCCTCGGCAGTCGCGCAATACAGGCAGAGCACAGGGCAGTGTTTTGTTCACCGCATCCCGCGCACGAGATCGGAAAAAGAAAATCAAGAAGCAGTTTTATGGGCGCGTGAATGAGAGAATACAGCTTTTTCAACATAGTGCGATACGCGCTCGCTTTGAGCGTGGTATAATATAATAATATCGTATGCTTACATTTTTTGAAAATATCATTGAAAAAATCGGCGGAGGACTTTTGAAAAAAGAGGCGAGTGTAATCGGTATTGATATCGGTTCGGCATTTTTGAAAGTTGTTCAGTTGAAACGCCGTAATGGCAAGGCAGTCTTGGAAACATACGGCGAACTCGCGCTCGGTCCGTACGCGGGTGCCGTGGTGGGGCAGGCGACCAATCTTCCGGGAGCGAAAATAGCCGAAGCGCTCAAAGACCTTTTCAAAGAAGCAAACGTGACGACTCTGCAAAGCGGTATTTCTTTACCACTCGGCGCGAGCCTGCTTTCATTTATGGAAATGCCGGTACTTGACGAGAAACAACTCGCGCGGATGATTCCCATTGAGGCTCGTAAATATATTCCCGTTCCCATTTCGGAAGTAACGCTTGATTGGTGGGTGGTGCCGAAGGAGGTGAAATCCGGCGGAGACGATGAAGATAGTTCACGCGCGCCGATTTCCGCGGACGCTTCACACGACACGACATCTGTTTTGGTGGTCGCAATTCACAATGAGGTCATCAACAAATATAAAGAAGTGGTGGCGGGAGCCGGTCTTCAAAACAATTTTTTTGAGTTGGAAGTATTCAGCACCGCGCGCGCGACTTTCGGCGGACACACAGGCACGACGATGATACTTGACTTCGGGGCTGGTTCTACGAAGCTCGCCGTCATTGAGCGGGGCATTATTAAAAGCCAGCACATCGTAAATCGCGGGTCGCAGGATATCACGCGCGCGCTCGCGCAATCGCTCGGCGTAAGTATAGAAAAAGCAGAGGAAATGAAACGTTCAATCGGCCTTGATGGCGAAGGAGATGATAAGAAGGTTTCCGACACGATGTTATTAACACTTGAGGATATCTTTTCAGAAGCGAATAGAGTATTATTAAATTATCAAAGGAAGTATAATAAGACAATCGGAAATGTTGTGCTCGCAGGTGGCGGCGTATTACTGAAAGGATTACACGGCCTCGCAACAAAGAGTATGGAGACTGACGTGGTATTCGCCGACCCGTTTACGAAGGTTGAAGCGCCCGCATTTTTGGAACCGGTGCTTAAAGATGCGGGACCTGAATTCGCGGTAGCGATAGGATTAGCGCTCCGCAAATTGCAGGAGATGGAATAGGAAAATTTAAAATGGAAAAAGCAAAATAAAAAATGACAATGCGAAATTTAAAAATAGAAAAGGCGGTGCGTGCCCGCATCGGTGCGCACGGGAAATTTTAAATAAAATCTGAAAACCTTCTCCACATTTTTCATTTTGATATTTTAATTTTACATTTGTATTATGCCCCTAAACGAAGGAACAACTTCATTCATTCCCAAAAAGTCTCTTGTGGAAAAGAGGCCGGAGGGTCATATGGGCGGTGTATTTTTCGGCATTTCGCTCGTCATTTTCATAATTGCCGCCGCATCATCCATCGGCGTGTACGGGTATGAGAAATTCCTTGGGAAAAGAATAGAAAGTATGAATGTTTCGCTTGAACGCGCGCGTGCTTCTTTTAAGCCGGCGACTATTCTTGAATTAAAACGTATGAACGGACGCATCACCGCGACGGATCAGATTCTCGCGCAACACGTCGCTTTTTCCGAATTTTTCAAATTGCTGGAGACTTTGACTCTGAAGAGCGTCCGCTTTGACCAGTTTGATTATGCATACGCGCCGGAGGGCATCACAATAAGTTTGAAAGGCAAAGCGCATAATTATTCTTCCGTGGCTTTGCAATCCGACATCATCGGCGCCAGCACTTATTTAAAGAATCCGATTTTTGCAAATCTGGGCCTTGACCAGAAAGGCAATGTTTCGTTTGACCTTTCTTTGTACGCAGACCCGTCGCTCGTTCTGTATAAAGAGACGCTCAAATAATAAATAATATGAAATTTTTACTTCCAATAATTTTGCTTGTCGTGTCGGGGAGCGCGTTCTTCGTTTATATTGACCCGACATACAGCAAGATAAAAGAAATGCAGAAGGAAGAGGCGCTTTTCAACGAGGCGTTGGATAATTCAAAAGAGCTTCAGGCAATCCGCGATGACCTTCTTGAAAAATACAACGCATTCCCGTCGGGCGATGTGGAGCGCATAAAGAAGCTTCTTCCAGACAATGTGGACAACGTGCGCCTTGTGCGCGACATTGACGGCATCGCAGCAAAATATGGTATGACGTTGAGTAATGTTACGGTTGAGGTCGCCGAACAGGGGAATGGCGGTATAGGCAAATCGCAGGGAGCGTATGGTTCCGTACTTCTCACATTTTCCGTAAAAGGGCCGTACCGTATTTTTGCGGGATTTTTGAATGATATTGAGAAAAGTTTGAGAGTGGTGGATGTGGTCGGCGTTTCATTTAATGCTTCCGAACAGGATTTATACGAATACACCATTGCAGTGCGGACGTATTGGCTGAAGTAAAATTTCTAATAATCCCCATTAATATATGATGGAAATTTTTAAAAAATACAAAAAAATACTCATTTGGTTCGGCGTCATCATCGTCGCTTTCGTCCTATACAGTATGTTTTTCACGAAAGATGACAATTTGGCAAACGGCGGTATAGTGTCGGCGCCGGCCGCGGACGCGCAGTTTACAGCCGGACGTGAGATTATCGCTCTGCTTACGGACTTGAAGGCGCTCCAATTGAAAGACGAGGTATTCCAAAGCAATGTGTTCCGCAGTCTGGAGGACTTCAGTCTGCCCGTAGCGCCGGAACCGCAAGGAAGGCAGAACCCGTTCGCGCCGATAGGAGTGGATACGATAGACACCGTGACAAAGGCGACGACGACAGTGAAAGCGGGGCAGTAACGATGTCTATTCTTCATTGGAGACTTGTGGCTTGAAAATTGAAAATGTAAATCTCAAAATGCAAAGTGGCAGTGCGAAATTAAAAATTTTTGGAAGCACAATTCTCCGCATTTTGCATTTTTAGTTGTCATTTTTCATTTTGATTTTTGCAGTTTGAATTTATTTTTATGGCATTTTTAGACAATCTCGTTGAAAAAGGAATAATAAAAAAGAGCGAATTTGACGGAATCCTCGCTGAAACGGAAAGCGGAGGAGACATTGATACTGCTCTTGCAAAACACGGCGTGGACCCCGAACAAGTCTTGGAGCTTCGGAGCGCCTACTTTAACATACCGATTCGCGATATATCCGATGTGCATGTTCCTTTTGAGATATTGAAAGATGTGCCGGAGGAATCTTCTCTGTACTACAAATTTGTTCCCATTGATGTTGCCGATGGCGTGCTTGAGATAGGCATTGTGGACCCTGATAATATCGGCGCGCGCGATGCCGTGCAGTTTATCGCCTCAAAGATGAATTTGCCGTTCAAACTTTTCCTCATTTCTTTGGAGGATTTTTCTTTCGTGGCACAGCAATACAAAGGATTGACAGGAGAAGTGAACAAAGCGCTTTCCGAGTTGGAAACGGAGCTCGTGGATGTGAAGAGGGGTGGCAGGGATAAGAGTCTTTCTTATGAAGCACCGGAGGATATATCAAAGAATACCGATAGTGTCGGGAAGACGCAGATAATGGAAGAAGCACCCGTAACGAAAATCGTCGCCGTTATTCTCCGTCACGCGATAGAAGGAAATGCCTCGGACATTCATATTGAAGCGATGTCGGACAAAGTTCGCGTGCGTTTTCGCGTGGACGGTATGATGTATACGAGCCTTCTTTTGCCGGTAAGCGTGCATAATGCGGTGGTGGCGCGCATAAAAATTCTCACCACCAGTATGAAATTGGACGAGAAACGGAAACCGCAGGACGGACGTTTCAGCGCGCGCATAGAAGGTCGC
>CAYIHM010000028.1:0-1342 GCA_964363265.1 uncultured Candidatus Saccharibacteria bacterium | reverse complement strand
TATCCACATTTCCTGCGTATTATGGCGAGAAGGTGGTTATGCGTATTCTTGATTCGGAAAAAGGCGTGCAGAAACTTGAAGCGCTCGGGCTTTCTGTGGAGAACGCGACGCTCATCAGAGAAGCGATACGGCGGCCATACGGGCTTATTTTGCTTACGGGGCCTACCGGTTCCGGAAAGACAACGACGCTGTATTCAATGTTGAATGAAATAGACCGCGACAGTATAAATGTGCTGTCGTTGGAAGACCCGATAGAGTATAATATTGAAGGGATGAGCCAGTCTCAGGTCAGACCTGAGATAGGGTATACGTTCGCGACAGGTTTGCGCAGTATTTTGCGTCAAGACCCCGATGTCATAATGGTCGGCGAGATTCGTGATAAGGAGACGGCACAGCTTGCCATTCAGGCTGCGCTCACGGGACATCTCGTGTTTTCAACACTGCACACAAACAACGCTTCCGGCGTGATTCCGCGTTTGGTAGATATGGGCGTTGACCCGTTTTTAATCGGCCCGACGCTTATTCTTGCGATTGCCCAGCGTCTGGTGCGGACTATATGCCCGGGCGCGGAGAAAGCCATCCCGATAGATGAATCAATACGCGCGATGATAGAAAAAGAGGTGTCCGATTTGCCGGATGCGCAGAAAAAACTTTTTATCTCCGCGAAAGAAGTTTACGGCGCTGTGCCGACCGACACGTGCCCCACGGGCGTTCGCGGGAGAATGGCCGTGTTTGAAATATTGAAAATAGACAAAGACGTTGAGCACGTGATACTCACCAATCCGGTGGAAGAGGAGGTGTACAAACTTGCTCGCAAGAAAGGAATGCTCACGATGAAAGAAGACGCGATTTTGAAAACGATTGCCGGCACGATACCGTTTGAGCAGGTGAATGAGCTGGGGTAGGTAGCGGATAATTGAAAATTAAAATATCAAAATGTAAAATGACAGTTAAAGATGTAAAATGGAGAGAAGTCTCGGCGGATTTTCCTAAGGGATTTTGAATTTTACATTGTCATTTCCCATTTTGAGATTTACATTTTGCACTTATGTTCATTTCATGACTCTTTTTTTATGCTACAATATACATTATGACTGCCAAGCAAAAACCAAGCATTCTGATTGTTGATGATGACAAATTCCTTCTGGATATGTACGCAATCAAATTCGTACAGAGCGATTTTGATGTAACAACGGCGCTCGGCAGTTTGGATGCGCTTACTCGTTTGCGCGAGGGCCTTGCTCCGGATGTTATCGTTACAGACGTGCTTATGCCGGCAATGGATGGATTTGAGTTTTTAGAAATCTTGATGAAAGAGAAATTGGGAGGCAAAGCGAGAACG
>CAYIHM010000027.1:0-7789 GCA_964363265.1 uncultured Candidatus Saccharibacteria bacterium | reverse complement strand
TGGCATTAGACGAGTGGTTTTATGTCGTGTTCGTATCCTGAAGAATTCCGCGTTGGCATTCGTACATTCGTACATATTCGTAATTCGTATTCGTATGAAATTTATCCTTGGCACAAAAGAAAAGATGACGCAGATATTTACCGATAACGGTAAAGCTGTTGTCGTGACTGCCGTGAAAGCGGGACCTATGACCGTGATTCAAGTTAAAACAAAGGATAAGGATGGATATCAGGCAGTGCAAGTCGGATTTGGCGAGAAGAAAGAAACAAATATCAACAAAGCCCAGAAGGGCCACTACAAAGGATTGGGTAATTTCCGTTATGTAAAAGAATTTCGCGCGGATGACGATGTCGCCGCAAAAGAAGGCGACACGATAGATGCTTCCGTATTTGCAGAGGGCGACGCGGTTGCCGTTTCCGGTATTTCAAAGGGGAAGGGCTTTCAGGGCGTCGTGAAGCGTCACGGATTTCACGGAGGCCCGCGCACTCACGGGCAAAAGCATTCCGAACGTGAGGCTGGTTCTATCGGCGGAGGAGGAAGAGCCGGCGGGCGTGTTGCAAAAGGAATGCGAATGCCCGGCCGTATGGGTGGCGACCGCATAACCGTGCGGAGACTCAAGGTTGTCGGCGTGGATAAGGAGAACAGCCTTCTTTTGATATCTGGAGCGGTGCCGGGGAGGAGGGGGACATTGCTGGAGATAAGAGGGAGTAAATTAAAAGTGTAAATATTAAAATGCAAAATGACAGTTAAAAATGAAAAATTGGAAAATACAGAATATTTTTAACTTTACATTGTCGTTTTACATTTTGAGATTTAAATTTTACATTTAAAATATGGACGCCACAATATACAACCAAACAGGAAAAGAAACCGGGACGATCGCTCTTCCGGAGAGCGTATTTGGCGTGAAGTGGAGCGGCGACCTCGTTCATCAGGTTGTAATGGCAATGGAAGCAAATGCGCGCCAGCCGGTTGCTCATACAAAAGGACGAGGAGAAGTGGCGGGTGGCGGTAAAAAACCATGGAAACAGAAAGGAACAGGGCGCGCGCGTCACGGGTCTTCAAGGTCGCCAATCTGGATTGGCGGAGGAATTACGCACGGACCGACAAAAGAAAAAGTATACGCGCAGAAGGTGAATAAAAAAATGCGCACGAAAGCGCTGTACGCCGTTCTTTCCGCAAAATTCCGTGATGGTGAAATCTTGTTTGTTGACAGTATAACGTTTCCTGCAATCAAGACCGCGCAAGCAAAAAGTGTACTCGGCGTTCTTTCCGGAGTGAATGGGTTTGACGGGCTTTTGAAGAAAAAGGCGAATTCAGCTCTTGTGGCGATGGGGAAAAAAGATGATACAGTTTTCAAGAGCTTTGGTAATTTCAATAATATTGCCATAGAAGAATCACGTAATTTAAATCCGGTTGATGTTCTTCGGTATAAGTATTTGATTATCACAGAGCCGAAAGAAACCGTCGCATTCCTTGTCGGCAAATTCAAAGAAAAGAAATTGGGTGCTGAAATAAGCAAGAAATCCGAAGCGACTATGAAAGCTAAAAAGCTAAAAAGCTAAAAAGTTACCCATACCATTATGGCTATTTTCAGAAAAACAACGAAGAAGGAAGGGAAAGATATTCGCGAGAACAGCGGTATTGTTTCTGCGCGTCAGGAAAGTACAGGCAAGAGTGGGTGGCGCGGTGCAGGCGGGTCCGCGCGCGTCTTATTACGCCCGCGCATCACGGAGAAAGCGACAGACCAGTCCGCGAAGAACGCTTATGTTTTTGAAGTTGACCCGAGAAGCAACAAGAAAGAGATAGCGCAAGCGGTGAAGGAATTTTATAAAGTTACCCCGGTTGCAGTTCACACGATTCGCATTCCGGCAAAAAACATAGTCTCTCGCGGACGACAAGGGAAAACAGCTGGGGGGAAAAAAGCGGTCGTGTATTTGAAAGCGGGAGAGAAGATAGAGATTGTGTAAATGTAAAGTGGGCAGGCAGGTTACATTTTTAATTTGAAATATGAAGCACTATAAACCCAAAACTCCATCAAGACGGCATACATCCACGGTTACTTATCGCGGTGTTTTGACAGCGTCTGAACCTGCCAAAGCGCTCACAAAAGGCGGAAAGAGGCACGTGGGACGCAACAGCGCCGGCCGAATCACTGTGCGCCACAAAGGCGGAGGACACAAACGTTTGTATAGAGATATTGATTTTACATACGACAAACGCGATATTCCCGCGCGCGTGGAAACCATTGAATACGACCCAAATCGTTCCGGCTTCATAGCCCTAGTTGTATATCGCGACGGCGAGCGCCGTTATGTATTGGCGTCCGCGAAAATGAATGTTGGTGATGAGTTTATCGTTTCTGAGAACGCGGATATTAAGACCGGAAACCGCCTTCCGCTCAAAAAAATTCCTTCTGGAACTTTTGTATACAATGTGGAACTGAAACCGAATGGCGGCGCGCGCATCGGACGCGGCGCCGGTGTGTTTGCCGAGGTGGTGGCAAACGACGGAGGTTATACACAAATAAAAATGCCTTCAGGCGAGATTCGCAAGATAATTGATACCGCGTGGGCGTCGGTGGGCGCGGTCTCCAACGAAGAATTCAGATTGCGCAATCTCGGCAAAGCGGGTCGTTCGCGATGGCTTGGCATTCGTCCGACCGTTCGCGGAAGCGCGATGAATCCGGTGGACCATCCATACGGAGGAGGCGAAGGTCGTCAGGGACGAGGCCGTCGGCGCGCAGTGTCGCTTTGGGGCAAACCGACAGGCAAAGGACAGAAGACTCGCCGTTCAAAGAAGTACTCCAATAAATTTATAGTGGAACGGCGTAAAGTTGGAAAGAAAAAGGCGTAGTAGGGGTGTTTTGATGGGGCGTAAATTGACAGAGCGCCGTAATTCACATAGTATAGGCAACGATATCAATATGACACGGTCACTAAAAAAAGGTCCATACGTTGACGAAAAACTCCTCAAGAAAATTGAGGGTAAGAAACCGCTTGAAAGCGGCGTGATAAAGACGTGGGCGCGCGGAAGTCAGATATCTCCGGAAATGGTCGGCTTTACTTTTGGCGTGCACAATGGCCGTCAGCATATTGAAGTGCTTGTGAGCGAAGAGATGGTGGGGCATTACCTCGGAGAGTTCTCACCGACACGCAAGTTTATCCGCCACGGAGGAAAGATGCAAAAAGAGCTTGAGCAGAAAAAGAAAGATGCCGAGATTGCTTCGGCGAAAGCGGCAAAAGGAGCGGCGGAGCCGGCGAAAAAATAATGGCTCCGCCCGCGAAATCAATATTCGCTCTGCGAATATTGATTTCGCGGAAGCCCCAACAGGGCTCGCGGAACATTATCCAGCACTTATTTTACCGATTCCACCGTGCAATGCGCTGAGAGGATAGTGGCACAAGATTGCGCGTACCACTTTCGTTTCAGAAGTAAAATAAGTGCTGGATGCTCAAGAAATTATATTCGCTAACGCTCATTAATTTTTGGCAAATGAAAGCTATTCTTAAAAATTATCGCCAATCGCCACGCAAGGTTCGTCTTGTTGCGGATTTGATGCGCGGGAAAAAACTTGACCGCGCGCTTACAGAGGTGAGATTTTTGAGCAAGCGCGCCTCCCTACCTTTGGAAAAACTCATAAATTCCGCGGCCGCAAATGCCAAGCAGAATTTCAATATTGAAAGAGAAGAACTTTTTATTAAAGAGATTCAGGTAAATAAGGGAAACACGCTCAAGCGATGGATGCCGCGCGCATTCGGACGAGCCGCGCCAGTGCACAAGCATTCCAGTAATGTAAGCATTGTTTTGGATAAACAATCACTGATGAAAAAACGCAACCCGCCTGCCCTGCCTACCGGCAGGCAGGATATCAAAAAGAAAAGCGGCAATAAAAAAATGGAAAATGAAAAAACCGAAAAACCGTCCGTAAGAAGCAAAAAGACGGCGAAGGCGGCAGCATAATTTTGCATTTTGATATTTGCATTTTGAATTTTTATTTATGACACACGTCGTACATCCATATGCGCACAGACTCGGTATTATCAGGGATTGGAAATCTCGATGGTTTGGCGCGCCCGGCCAGTATCAGAAATTTCTTCGCGGAGATGTGTTGGTGCGCGAGTATTTGGAGAAGCGTCTTCGCGGACACTATGTTTCTTCCATTGAAATGGAGCGCGGGCAAAATACGTTTAAGATTATTATTAAGACGTCTCGCCCGGGAATGATCATCGGCCGTTCGGGCGAGGGAATGACAAAGCTCCGCAACGATATCATAAACACTCTTAAAAAGTGCAAGATTGCCGAACCGGGAGAGCTAAAGATAGATGTACAGGAGATACCGGTACCCGAGGCGGATGCCGCAATCGTGGGACAGATGATTGCCGAAGGACTGGAAAAACGCTTGCCGTTTCGCCGCGTGCTGAAGCAAACTATTGAAAAAGTGATGGCAAGCAGGGGGGTAAAAGGCGCCCGCATCATTCTTTCCGGTCGTTTGGGCGGCGCGGAAATGAGCCGTACGGAGAAGCTCAAGAAAGGAGGAATTCCGCTCCAAACATTTCGCGCTGATATTGATTTCGCCAAAGAACGCGCGCATCTGCCATACGGCGATATCGGCATCAAGGTGTGGATATATAAGGGAGAGGTGTTTGGAAATGAAAAATTGAAAAATCAAAATGCAAAATGACGGTTACAAATGCAAAATGGATAAATGCAAACAATTTTTAATTTTACATTGTCATTTTGTATTTTGAGATTTACATTTTAAATTAGATATATGTTATTCCCCAAAAAAGTAAAACACAGAAAATGGCAGACTGGGCGCAAGAATCCTGAAAAGCTTGCGCGACCGGCGACACGAGGCACAACTCTTGCTTTCGGGTCTTTTGGCATTAAAGCGCAATCAGGGGCTCGCGTGCGTTCAAACCAGATAGAGGCGGCGCGCCGAGCCCTTGCCAGAAGTATCACAAAGTCCGGCAAGGTGTGGATTAGAATTTTTCCGGATAGACCTTATACGCAAAAAGCGGCTGAGGTGGGTATGGGTAAAGGGAAGGGTGATTTGCAGGGATATGTATTTGAGGTCAAGCCGGGCAGGATGCTTTTTGAGGTTGACGGCGTACCGGAGGCGGCGGCGCGCGAAGGGCTCCGCAAGGCGGGAGCGAAATTGCCGTGCAAGGTGCGCGTCGTGAGCCGTGAGGGGTAGGCGTGTTGGGTTGACTTAATCACCCAAATCAAGTAGTATCGCAAAGTAATATCAGAAAGCGTATGGCAGACAAATTAAAGGGAAAATCACAAAAAGACCTCGCACGAATGCTGGAAGAGAAGCGCATAGAGCTTCGCTCTTTTCGTTTTGGCATTGCCGGAAGCAAGACAAAAAATGTGCGCGCCGGAAGAGGTTTGCAAAGAGAAATAGCGAGAATTCTTACGGAAATAAGCGTAGGGAGTAGTGTTTAATGCAAACTGTAAAAAGCAAAATGGAAAATGACAGTTGAAAAATGTAAAATTACAGAAGAGAGAGTAAGCATTTGTATTTTATGATTTTATATTGTCATTTTGAATTTTGAGATTTACATTTTTAATTTGAAATATGGAGCAATCATCAAAGAAAACAAAAAAGACACTTACGGGAATGGTAGTTTCCGACAAGATGGACAAAACGATTGTCGTGCTTGTTGATCGTTTCATAAAACATCCAAAGTATGGGAAATATCTGAAAAGGTCAAAGCGTTACAAGGCGCATGACGCGGAGAATAAATATAAAGAGGGCGACAGTGTAACAATTGAGGAAACAAAGCCGATTTCAAAAGGCAAGACATTTAAGATAGTGAAAAGTCTGTAAGGTCCGTAAAGTATAAGAATAAGAAAGCGTCGTTACTTTATAGACTTTGAACTTTATGACTTTATAGACTGAGATATATGATTCAAACCCAGACAAAAGTAAAGATTACTGACAATTCCGGCGGAAAGATCGGGCAGGTTTTTAAGGTGCTTGGCGGGTCAAAAAGACGCTATGCCGAAATAGGAGACCTTGTCATACTTTCCATAAAAGTGGCTGAACCGCGCAAGGCTGTAAAAAGGAAGGATGTTGTGCGCGGTGTTGTTGTGCGGCAGACAAAACCTTTCCGCAGGAAGGACGGCTCGTATATCCGTTTTGACGAGAACGCCGTAGTGCTTTTGGAAAAAGAAAAAGACGAACCGCGCGCCGGGCGCGTTTTCGGTCCGATACCGCGAGAGATAGCGGAGCGAGGGTATCAGAAAATCGTATCTTTGGCGCCAGAAGTGATATAAATATAAAATGGAAAAATCAAAATGGAAAATGACAATTGAAAATGCAAAATGGCCGGGAAATAAGAGCGTTTTTTAAATTTATAATTTTACATTGCAATTTTGCATTTTGAGATTTTAATTTTGGATTTTAATTATGCGTATAAAAAAAGGAGACAATGTAATAGTGACTGTCGGGAAAGACAGAGGTAAGGAAGGGAAAGTCACCCGTGTGTTTCCCGCGCGCAATACGATCGTCGTGGAAGGTGTAAATATGAAAAAGAAACATCAACGCGCGCGCAAACAGGGGAAAAAAGGACAGATTGTTGACATAGCGTCTCCGATTAATGCGTCCAACGTGATGATTAAGGACCCGAAGACAGGAAAGCCAACACGTATCGGTATAAAGAAAGAAGACGGCAAAAACGTGCGTTTTGCAAAGAAAAGCGGCAGTGAGGTGTAAGTGCAAAATGTAGATATCAAAATTAAAAATGACATTTAAGAATTTAAAATAATGGAGGAGGCGCAGAAAAGTATCATCCGATAAGTTTGCATTGCCATTTTTCATTTTGAGATTTTAATTTTACATTTTAATTGACCATCCGTATTATGGAAAACATAAAAACAAAAAATCAAAAAGCGTACACTGTCCTCAAGGGAGATTTTGGCTACAAGAACGCGATGCAGGCGCCAAAAATCGTCAAGGTTTTGGTGAGCACCGGAACTGGTTCTATTAAAGATAAAGCAAAGGTGGAGCTCGTGGCCGACCGCATCGGAAAGATTACCGGACAGAAACCTTCCGCGCGCGCCGCAAAGAAATCCATCGCGACATTCAAATCGCGCCAAGGAGATACGGTGGGGTATTTGGCCACTCTGCGCGGCGCGCGTATGTTCGCTTTTTTGGACAAGCTTTTCAATATCGCGATTCCGCGCACGCGCGACTTCAAGGGACTTAATCGCACGGCCGTTGACGGTATGGGGAATCTCACCATCGGCATTAAAGAGCATACGATCTTTCCCGAGACGGCCGACGAAGAGCTCAAGAATGTATTCGGCCTTGCCGTGACGATCGTTACGACTGCAAAAAATAAAAAAGAGGCAGAAGCATTTTTCAGCCATTTGGGCGTCCCATTCAAGAAAGCGTAAACTCAAAAATATCAAACACTCGGTGTTTGATATTTTTATTTTTCTTTTCTTGCAGATGTTCAACCTCCGCAAGCATTAAAGATGGCAAGATGGCAAACACCGAGTGTTTGCCAGTTTAGGCTCTAATTGCGCGGGTAGTTTGGCGGGCGAGTTTCCAAAACATCCGGGGTTTTTGAATTTGATTTCAGGGAATTTTATGCCGTCTTATTCTCTAATTCGCGCGAATTAGAGAATAAAGAAGTTTTTCTATTCTAATGTTCTCAAGAACACTACTGATATCCACTCATCTCCCTCCCGCAAAAATCGCCTATATCGCCCAGCGCTTCCGTTTCAGACAAAACACTCCTCACTGTAAATACATTACACCTCGTTGCGTTTTGTC
>CAYIHM010000026.1:0-7913 GCA_964363265.1 uncultured Candidatus Saccharibacteria bacterium | reverse complement strand
GCGGATGTAAAGCTGCTCCGGCGGTTCCGGGATTTCCAAAAGCTGTGGCGGGAATACATTAGGAGAAAGTTTGTCAATATCGCTCATTGTCAAAATTGTAACATTTAGTGTAGTATAAAGGTATCTTAAATGACTTAACTGATGAATAATACGCGTAACGCGAGTTGGGAAATGTATTTGACATAAATTACAGAATTCTCATTTTTAATTTTACAATGTCATTTCCATTTTGATTTTTGAATTTTCAATTCTCTAATATGCTGGATATAAAATTTATTCGCGAGAACAAAGACCTCATATCTGCCGGGGCGAAAAAGAAGCACATTGATTTTGATGTGAGCGCGCTTATTGCCGTGGACGACAAACGAAAGGCGTTTTTACAGGAAACGGAGGCGTTGAAAGCCGAGCAGAACAAAGAGTCGCAGGCAATCCAAAATATCAGCGACCCTGCGGAGCGCGAGAAAAAAATATGGGCGATGAAAGAGGTGAAAGAAAAATTCCAACAAAAGGAAGCGGAGCTCAAGGATGTGATGATTGAGTGGCAGAAACTTATGGTGCAAGTGCCGAACATTCCGGATATGTCGGTGCCGGAAGGCGAGAGCGACACGGATAATAAAGAAGTGAAGGTGTGGGGCGAGAAACCGGCGTTCTCTTTTGAGGCGAAGGACCATATCGCGCTGATGACGGGTTTGGATATGGTTGACCTTGAGCGCGGCGCGAAAGTCGCCGGCTTCCGCGGATATTTTTTGAAGAACAACGGCGCGCTTCTCTCATTTGCAATATGGCAATACGCGATGGATTTTTTTCTGAAGAAAAATTTTACTCCTATGATAGTGCCGTCGCTTGTGCGCCGCGAAAATCTGCTCGGCACGGGATACATTCCACAGGGCGAAGAAGACCTTTACAAAACACAAGATGGCGAATATTTGGCGGGCACCGCGGAAGTGGCGACAATGGGATATTATATGGATGAGGTTATTCCGACAGCAGAATTGCCAAAACGTTTTCTTTCCTTCTCGCCGTGTTTCAGGCGCGAAGCGGGGAGCCATGGCAAAGATGTGAAAGGGCTTATCCGCGTGCATGAATTTTTCAAACTTGAACAAGTAATTTTGTGCGAAGCAAATCACGAAACTTCCGTAAAATATCACGAGGAGGTGAACAGAAATACGGAAGAATTCATTGAGTCGCTTGGCATTCCGTATCATACGGTGGTGAATTGCGGAGGCGACCTAGGGCTGGGGCAGGTGAAAAAATATGATATTGAGCTTTGGGTTCCGCACGAAAATACTTACCGCGAGATAAGCTCGGCGTCGTACTTCCACGATTTTCAGACACGTCGTTTGAACATTCGCTACAAAGACGCGGAAGGGAAAATGCGTTTTGCGCATTCGCTTAACGGCACCGCAATCCCCACGCCGCGCATTCTCGTGTCGCTTGTGGAAAATTTCCAGCAGGAAGACGGCAGTATCAAAGTACCGGAGGTGTTGCAGAAATATATGGGGAAAGATGTTATTAATTGAAGAATTAAAGTTTCAATAGAAATTCGTAAACCCAGCACCACTTTTACTTCTGAACCTATTGAGGTTGCACAAACGGCATTTTCCTATATTCCCAGAAAGACTCACAAGAGCGTAATCAGTAAAAGTGGTGCTGGATAAATCAAAATTAGAAATTTTAGCATATGGGTTATTGGGGAATTTTAATACAATGTTTTCCCGCCGTGATATTTTAAAAGCATCTCGAAAAAAGCACGCGCGCGAAAGGCGCAGGATTTATGCAATCATCGGCGGTGTTTCTTTTGGCGCGCTTGCCATCCTTTTCGTCGCGTCGGGGTTTCTTTCCGGTTGGAGCAAAATCGTTATTGCGGACGTTGTTGCGGAGGGGAATTCGCTCGTGCATACGGATGATATCGTGCGCGTGGCGCGCGAGGAATTGGATGGGAAGTATTTCTTTCTTTTTCATCGCGACAACATTTTTCTCTATCCCAAAAACCGCATATCATCGCGTCTGGGAGAAGAATTCAAACGTATTGCCGATGTGGATATCCGTAGGAATTCATTGACAGGTATTCGTATCGTCATTACCGAACATAAACCGGCATATTTGTGGTGCGGAGACGATATGCCGGAGAAAGAATTCACCCTTCTTGAAACGTGTTACTTTGCCGACGAGAAAGGGTATGTATTTTCAAAAGCTCCGGATTTTTCAGGCAATGTATTTTTTGAATTGTTCGGACCGCTTTCGGGCGAGGGAATTGACCCTATTGACAGGCGTTTTCTTGACTCGCTGGCGTTTACGAAACTAATTCTGTTTAAGGATGCCGTTGCCGGATATGGCGGCGAGGCGGTCAAATTTGCAGTAACAAAAGATGGCGACCACATATTCATATTAAATAATGGTAGCAAAATTATATTCGGCGCAGACCAGGATTTTGATACGCTCACGGGCAATTTGGATGCAGTATCGGCAACATTGCCCCAGAACGCGCCAATAGAATATATAGACCTCCGCTACGGCAACAAGGTATTTTTCAAGGAGAAAAAAGAATGATGAGCATCACGCGGAAGGGGTGCGCGCTTGTGTGGATGCGCGTTTACGCGTTGCTGTGTATAATGTATATATGTATCTTCGCCTTATAGTGTGGGAATATATCGTGTGGCACTACACGACGGCCATTGCCGACATTGTGAGTATTTTCGGCAATTTTTTGTCGTTCCTTTATCACATTTTTTCCATTCCCGTTTTGGCGCGAACGTTGTTTACGAGATGGTATCAGCTCGGTGAAACGCGCGAAAAAGTATTTGATATCGGAAGATTTTTCTCCGCTCTCCTCGTGAATACCATTATGAGGGCGGTGGGCTTTTTTGTCCGTATCTCGGTCATCACTGCCGGAATATGTTCTATTATTATGGCGATACTTGCCGGCATTGCCGTTTTTGTGTTTTGGCTTTTTGTGCCGCTTATTAATATCCTGATTCTTGCCGTCGGAGTTATACTTATTTTTTCATGATTATTTCTCTTGCCGACATAAAAAAGAGCCGGCTCTATCCCATTGCCGCGCTTGACCATATCGTATCGCATAAAGCGCGCCATCGCTTGTACCGCCTGCTTAATTTGGCGATTACCTGTGTCGTTATCGGTATCGTGATGCTGTGGCTTGCGCCGGATATAGCCGGTAGCGTGATAACGCGCGCTTGGGTGAATATTCTCGCGCCAAAATTTTTCGGCGTCGTACTAGTCCTGTTTTCCGCGTCATTTATGACGTATTTTTTGGAGACGTTTTTCCGCTCTCTTTATTTCAAGGAGCACAAAATTGCTGCGCGCGCGGTCGCCGATGGTGATGATATTAATAGCTTGAGTTTTGATGTTGTCGCTATTCTCGCTCGCGTGAATGGCGGCGATATCGTGGAAGCATTTTTTGATTCGACTGTCGGGAAAAATATTTTTATGCGGGCGGGCATACCCATTGCCGAGCAAGGCGTGTTTCTCAAGAAAAGAACCGTTCCGGCGTTTCTGGCGGCGAAAATATCCGTGGAGGATCGCAAGGAGTTTACGCTGGTGTCGCTTGTAAAATTTTTGCTTTCTTCCGATAAAGACCTCGTACAATTTCTTGCGGAGCGAGGCATACGCGAGAAAGATGTGCTAGGCGCCACCGAGTGGGTGACAGAAGAGCAAGAGGAAGCGAAAATACGCGAGCAATGGTGGAGCAGTGAACGGCTTACCGAGATACCGGCTATCGGCAAAGATTGGGCATACGCGAAGGCTTTTTCGCTTCGGCGCTTTGGACGGGAAGTGGCCGAGGAGTATGGCGCCGGCGCGCGTATTTATTCCGTGAAGGACAGCGCTTCTATGAAAGTTTTGGAATCCATTCTTGCCCGCTCATCCGGCGCAAATGCCATAGTGGTCGCACCGAGCGAAGATGGCGCCGCCGATATTATTCACTCACTCGCTCGGCATATACGCGACGGCGCGACAGTTCCGGAAATAGCGCACAAAAAAGTGTATATGTTCGGTGGTGACGCGCTCATCGCGCTGTCGCGCAACAAGCAAGAATTTGAACAGCAATTCCTTTTGCTTCTCGCGGAGGCGTCAAAAGCCGGCAACATCATTTTGGTTATTCCCGCGTTCACGGCCCTGATGGAGAGCGCGAACGCGATAGGGGCCAATCTTCTCGGTCTGATGAGTCCGTATCTTTCTTCGCCGCGCTTGCACATCATCGGTCTTGCAAGCGCGGACGCGTACAACGAAAGCCTGCAGACGAACGAGATTATTTCTTCGCAATTTGAAACAGTGCGTACTGCCGAGCCTTCCGACGATGAGATAATCGCGCTTTTGAAAAATGTGGCGCAAAAGCTTGAGCGAGAGAATGGAATTATGTTTACGTACTCGGCTATTGTGGAAACGGCGCGCGCCGCGGAGAATTATATAATAGAGGGCGTAATGCCGGACCGTGCACTCGGACTTTTGATAGAGATGGCGCCGGCGTTTCGCGCCAAGGGCAAAGAAATGATAATGCCGGACGACGTGCTTTCATTTGTGCGAACGAAGACGGATATTCCCGTCGGGAAAATCACCGAGAGCGAGAGAAGTACGTTGGTAAATTTGGAGGCATTTCTCCACGAGCGCGTCGTCGGGCAAGATGAAGCGGTGCGCGCGGTGGCAAGCGCGATGCGCCGCGCGCGCGCGGGCGTGCGCAATCTTAAGCGCCCCATCGGCTCATTTCTTTTTTTAGGTCCTACCGGCGTCGGGAAAACGGAAACTGCAAAAGCGCTTGCTGCTGCATTCTTTGGCGACGAAAAGGCGATGATGCGCCTTGATATGTCGGAGTACCAGACTGCCGACGCGCTTTCAAAACTCACTGGCTCATTTATCGGAGGGAAGGCCGGCGTGCTTTCGTCTATGCTTCGCGAGAAGCCGTACGGCGTATTGCTTCTGGATGAATTTGAAAAGACCAACAAGGACGTGATGAATCTTTTTCTTCAGATTTTGGATGAAGGATTCTTTTCCGATATGCACGGCAAACGCGTCAATGCCCGCAACGTAATCTTTATCGCGACATCCAACGCCGGAAGCGAGCTTATTTGGAACGCCGTGAAAGAGGGGAAAGACATCAAAGATTTGGGGCGCACAATAGTGGGTGGCATTATAGATGCGCATATTTTTTCTCCAGAACTTGTCAACAGATTTGACGCGACGATTCTTTTCAATCCGCTTACTGAAAATGACCTGCGCAAGATTGCACGGCTGATGCTCGGTCGGCTCGCGACTCGCCTTGCTGAGAAATCTATCACTTTTGATATTACCGATGAACTTGTTGACGCGCTTTTGCGATTTGGAAACGACCCGGCCTTTGGCGCACGTCCGATGGCCCGTGCTATACAGGAAAAAGTGGAACAGAATATTGCGGAGAAAATCATACGCGGCGAGATTTTTGCCGGCTCGCGAGTCGCACTCTCCGCCGCCGATATTGCGTAAAATCGCTGACGGTCTGAAAATAGTTGACACGCCCGCAGGTATTTGCATAATAAGCAGTAGACAACAAAGAGGGCGTGAGGATGAAAACTAATTTGTATTTTCTTCGTCAACCGGCACCGATTTTACACAATACGGCGGCCGGCTGTATTGACGCCGAGATTGGGCGCTGTAGTGCAGAAAGCACTGCATTGCTCGCGCGAGCAAGAAAACTCAAGGAAGAGCACGGGAAGTTTCTTGCCGGCATCAGGGCGATTAACCGCGCGCTTGAGCGTATCACAGCTTAGGGATGGGATGTGATATGGGAATCAGTGAAGGAGACCGCAGGCTTGTTTAGTGATTTCAGGCTCGGATATCTCCACAATCGGCTTATGGACATTGTGACGGGGGCGCTTCGCGCCCCCTTTTTTATGCTACAATCGCACAATATGGAAATGGGATTTTGGGGAAAATTAAAAAAACCGTTCTTCGCTTTGGCACCGATGTTGGATGTTACCGACGCGCCTTTTCGTGCGATTATTGCGAAATATTGGAAGCCGGATGTGATGTGGACGGAATTTGTATCCGCGGACGGCTTGATGAGCACTGGGCGTGAGCATCTGCTCCATATGTTGAAGTTTGGCGAGGTGGAACGGCCTATTGTTGTACAACTCTTTTCCTCAAATCCGGAAAAGATGAGTGATGCCGCGGCGTTCTGCGCCGAGCTTGGTTTTGATGGTATTGATATCAATATGGGATGTCCAGACAGAAGCGTAGAGAAAGGCGGTGCCGGCGCCGCACTCATCAAAGATATCCCTCGCGCGAAAGAGTTGATCCGCGCGGCGAAAGAGGGTGGTGGCGGATTGCCGATTTCGGTGAAGACACGAGTTGGTTATAACAAAGTGGAGATTGAGGAATGGATTCCCGCACTTTTGGAAGAGGGAATTGCCGCGCTCACGATACACGCGCGCACTAGGAAAGAGATGTCTAAAGTGCCCGCGCGGTGGGAACACATCGCGCGCGCTGTAGAGATTCGTAACGAAATGAACGCGCCAACGCTCATTATCGGCAATGGCGACGTGAAAGACATGAATGACGCGCGCGCGAAAGCGGAGCAAACAAAGTGCGACGGCGTGATGCTCGGCCGCGCGATATTCGGCAACCCTTGGCTATTCAAACCACAACATCCCCAGCACTCTCTATGCCAATGTTCTCAAGAACATTGGCATAGAGGATTGGTTGAGACGAAGGAAAAATTGAGGGTGATGGTGGAACACACAAAACTTTTTGAAGAGATGCTGGGCGGCGTGAAGTCGTTTGCAATTATGAAAAAGCACTTCAAAGCGTATGTGAATGGATTTGATGGCGCAAAAGAATTGCGTATCAAACTAATGGAGACAAAAAACGCCGCAGAAGTGGAAGCAGTTGCCAAAGAGTTTTTAGGGGTGTAGAGTTGTGCTGGCGAACTTGACTTACCAGATGAGGACACCAAATGAGGATGCGATACTGGGCAATAGATTTGTTGATGCGGACTGAGTTGTGGGCAATCCAGAAAAGGCAGTTACTGCTTCTCCATGCAATTGCAAAGATTGCCAAAAAGAGAGGGGTCCCGGTGATTTTTATGGTCCCACCGTCATTCTTTTTTAATTTGACTAGAGAAGTTGGGTTGTCTTACGCAAAACTATTGCTACATCGACAAAGAAATTATTAAAGACGACCATTCTTTTTATGTGACTTCGGCGCCTGTAACACGGCGCCTTTTTGTTTTTACTGATTAACCATTTCACCAACTCACCGATTTACTGCTATAATCTCATAATGTCGCGCAAGAAAAAAATACAGGAGGATGCTCAGACGATCATCTATCAAGCGAAATCCGGCGCGATTGAATTGCGTGGGGATTTTCGTGCGGAGACTATTTGGGCGACACAGGCGCAGATTGCCGATGTTTTTGATATTGAGCGGTCGGTAGTTACGAGACATATCCAAAATGTATTGAGAACAAAAGAGGTAGGCCAAAAAAGCAATGTGCAAAAAATACACATTCCATATTCGGACAAACCTGTAGCGATATACTCTCTGGATATTATGTTAGCGGTCGGATATCGCGCGAATTCTTCTCGGGCAATGATTTTCCGTAAGTGGGCAACAAAAACGCTCCGCGAACATATCACAAAAGGGTATACGATCAATCCGGGGGTGGTGAAGAAAAATTACGCGGAGTTTCAAAAAGCGGTAGAAAATATCAAACGTCTGCTTCCTGTGGGCGGGCAGGTGAGTGGCACCGACGCGCTGGAACTCATTTCCGCATTTGCGGACACATGGCTTTCTCTTGATGCGTACGACAAAGATACGCTCCGCACGAAAGGTGTGACGAAAAAAGATGTTACGCTCACTGCCGATATGTTGGAAAAGGAGATCGCCGGTTTTAAGGACTCTCTCATAAAGAGAGGTGAAGCGAC